>NZ_CBDRFA010000024.1:0-99025 GCF_965343085.1 Nocardiopsis synnemataformans
CAACGCGCCCGCTACCCCCGGTTCAAGTCCCGTACTGGGCGCCAGTCGGCGCACTACACCCGCAGCGCGTTTCGCATACGCGAGGGACGACTGTGGTTGGCCAAGCAGGAAGCGCCGCTTCGCCTGGCCTGGTCCTTCGACGATGTCGACCTCGCCTTGCTGAAGCCGACCACGGTTGTTGTCTCCCGTGAGGCGGACGGGCGCTGGTACGTCGCCTTCGCGGTGGACACCACCGATCCCGAACCCGCCCCGCACACCGGACGCGAGATCGGCCTCGACCTGGGAGTGAAGGACTTCGCGGTCACCTCCGAGGGCGAGAAGATCGCCAACCCCCGCCACCTGGAACGCAAAGCCAGGAACCTGGCCCGCTACCAGCGCCGCATGGCCCGCAAGCGGCGCGGGTCGGCCAACCGGCGCAAGGCCAAGGCGAAGGTCGCCGCCGCCCACCGCAAGGTCCGCCACGCGAGGCAGGATTTCCTGCACAAGACCACCACACGGCTGGTCCGCGACCATGACCTGATCGCGATCGAGGACCTCAACGTCGCGGGCATGGTCACCAACCGGCGTCTCGCACGGGTGATCTCCGACTGCGGGTGGGGTGAGTTCCGCCGCCAGTTGGAGTACAAGTGCGCGCGGGCCGGTCGCACCCTGGTGGTGATCGACCGGTGGTTTCCCTCCTCCAAGACCTGCTCGGCGTGCGGGTACCTGTTGGCCACGCTTTCCCTGGGCACCCGGTACTGGACGTGCCCTGCCTGCCGCACCCGACACGATCGGGACGTCAACGCGGCCAAGAACACCCTTGCGGCTGGTCGAGTCGCAGCCCGGGAGGCAGTCTCGGGTGATGCCTGTGGAGCTGGTGTCAGACGGCAGGGGTCCTCCCTTCCGCGGTCGGCGACGAAACAGGAAACCGCTGTCGTGAGACAGCCCGCGTGAGCGGGACCGTCCCGTCAGGGGCGGTCGGAATCCCCCTCCTTCAGGAGGAGGAAGTCAATGTCGTCATACCCCCAAGCTTGGCTGACCGGGGAGGCCCGCCCCCAGACGCAGGAGTCACCGGGTCGGAGTGAGAGCCGTCAGGGCCGCGGCATGACACCTGTCATACGGCGGCACCGGAGTCGGGGCAGGGTCGGCGGACCCGAACCCGTGCCGGACCCGTGACCGTACCCGGTGCGCGGCCGCGAGCGTTCTCCTCGGCACCACGGGTCGCGCTCAGTCGGAGGAACCGGGCGGCGCGGGCCACTTCCAGCCCGGAGCCCAGGCCCAGCTGTCGGAGACACCCGGCGGCATGGGCGGCAGCAGACGTGCGCCGGGGCGCTTTCCGTCGCCGGAGTCCCTGGGATCCCCGGAGTTCGCCGTATCCGCCGTGTCCTCCGAGTCCAGGGGGCGGGCCGGGCCCGCCGTTCCCCGGTCCTCCGGGGCCTCCGGCTGCCCCCAGGCGCCCAACGGGTCCTCCGAAGCCGCAGGGCTCCAGGGCTGGTCCCGCCCCTCCCGCCCCGACTGCCCCTCGGGTTCGGCGGGGGTCCAGGAGCCCAGGGGTTCGGGGCTCCTCCAGGCACCCAGCGGCTCGGCGGGCTCGGCGGAACTCCAGGAGTTCTCCGACGCCGCCAGGGGCCAGGGATGGGCCTGTTCCGTCCGCTCCTCTGGTCGCCAGGGCTCCTGCGGACCCGAGAGAGGGTCCGAAAGCGGATCCGTGAGCGGATCCGTGAGCGGATCCGTGAGAGGGTCCGAAAGCGGGTCCGTGAGCGGGTCCGAAAGCGGGTCCCCGGCCCGGCGGGCCTCAGGCGGTTCCGGACGCGTGCGGGAGGGCAGCGGGTCGGCGGCCCACGGGTGCGGTTCGGGCGCGTCGGTCCCGGAGTGCCCGCCCCGGTCCTCCGGCGGGGTCCCCCACGGCTCCGGCGGGGACTGCGGTTCCGCGGGAGCGACGCCGGACTCCCCGGGGAGCAGCCCGTCATCGGCCTCCGGGTCCAGCGACCGGAACGAGGCCGACATCGGACCCGAGTCCACCTCGGCGAAGTGGGCGGCGACACCGAAGTGGCGGGGCGCCTGCGTCCGGTGGGTTCCGGTCTCGTCGTGCTCGATCGGCGGCGCCATCGGATGGCGCACCGAACCGGCCAGGTGGATCCGCGTCCACCACACGGCCGCGTCCTCGTGGCGCAGCTCCTCGAGCACCTCCAGCGACCCCGGGATGTGCGGGTGCCTGCGCCCCGCGGGCCAGGAGTGGCTGAGCGACTGCGGCTCCAGCACCAGCACCCGCGTGCCCTCGACCAGCGGGATGTCCCCGGGGTAGGCCTCGTTGCCCACCCACGTGCCGTCGCCGCCGACCAGGTCCCACTCGCCGCGCACCACGTCCGCCAGCGGGTCCACCGGCGCGTCCAGGCACGCGGCGGTCCACCGGGGATCGGGCCGGGTGCCCGGCACCAGCCGTCCCTCCTTGCCGATCAGCGCGTCCGCGAGCAGCGTGTGCAGCTGGAAGTTATCGCCGATCCCGTCGAAGCGCACCCGGAAGCCCCGGCGCGAGGTCCGGTCCAGCACCAGGAGCGTGCCCGCCTCCGCCATCCGCAGCAGCTCGTTCACCTCGATGAACTCGCTGAGCTGCGTGGACAGCGCGTGCACGATCTGGGTCAGCCCCTCCAGGGCGCTGGAGTCGGCGCGCACGGCCGCCCGCACCTCGGGGTCGCCCAGCATGGCCTTGGCGGCCAGCCCGTAGCGCAGGGACGTCCACCAGCCCACGGTGGCCAGCGGGGCGTTATCCCCGAGGACCTCCTCGACGCGCTGCTCGTCGGCCGCCGACACGTCGTTGGGCGCGGGCAGCTGTCCGCCGCCGGTCTTGTCCCACGCGTGCATGAAGGCCACCGCGGCCTGACCGTAACTTCCGAGCTGGCGCAGTACCTCCAGCCCCACCTGTCCCGCGGGCGCTCCGGCCTCCACGAGGGCACCGGCCAGGACGGCGAGGTCGGCCGCGATCCCGGCGACCGGTTCACTGTCGCCCAGAACCGGGGCCAGCGCCTCCATGGCGATGGCGAGTTCTTCGACGGGCACCTGGGAGGACAGCCGGAACACGTCGTGCACGGCCGCCGGAAACGCGGGTGCCTGGCTGGCTGCGGTGTCGAGCACGCGTTGGAACGCGGCACGGAACTCATCGGTCACCTGTGAATCCTTCCATACCCACACGTAGTGTCCGTGGTCCGGTCACATGCGTCGAAGCCGGGTACCGAAAGAATCCCGACAAAACGGACTGGTCCGTGCGTACCGGGGCGGGCGGAGGTCAGGCGGTCGCCGCGAACCGGACCTCGTGCCCGTCGCGCTCCGGTGCCAGGAAACCCAGCAGCCGCAGCCCCTCGGCCTCCGCCTCGTCGCGGTCGGCGGCCCCGAACGGCCGGAACGGCGTCACCTCCACGGCCGCCGTCCCCCTGGTGCGGACCACCTTCCAGGAGCCGCGCACCTCGCCGTCCACGAGCACCGTGGCGGGCGGCATCCCGTGGCGGGAGGCGAGCCGCCTCAGGTCCTCGGCGGAGAGCATCCGGCCGCGGTCGGCGTGGCCGCGCAGCACGTTGTCGAAGTCGTAGAGGAAGCGGACGGGCGCCGGGACGTCCGGACCGGGGCGCGGGGCGTCGGGGAGGTCGAACAGCTCGGCGCCGTCCTCGCCGCGCAGGGCCACGAGCCGCTCGCGCAGGCGGTCGACCACCGCGCGCAGCCGGGTCAGCCCCGACCACGCCTGCACGTCCTTCACGGTGGCCGGTCCGAACGCGGCCAGGTAGCGCAGCACGAGCGCCTCCGGATCGGGCTCGGCGTCCATGGGCAGCCCGGTCCAGGTGTCGGCGGGGGCGAACGCGGGCGGCCCGGAGGAGCCCCACACCCCGCGCGGGGGGATCTGGACGACGGGCAGCAGGGAGCGCACCACGTAGGACAGGTCGTCGCCGGGAATCCCGGGCCACCGCCCGGCCAGGTGCGCGCCCAGCTCGCCGGAGGTGAGCGGCTCCTTCACCAGCAGGGCGCGCCCGGCGTCCACCACGGCGTCCAGGTCGATCCCGGCGGTGGCCCTCCCGTGGCTGCTGTGCGCCAGGCCGCTGGCGATGACGGGACGGACCGTGGGGCGCAGCGCGCGGAAGTCCTCGGGGGTGACCAGGTGCAGGGTGCCGCGCATGAGTGTGGCGCGGACGAGTTCGCCGTCGGTGAGCTGGCGGCCGACGTCCTCGGGGGACGGGTCCTCGATCCGGTTCTGGAGCCCGACGTACCAGGTGTGCGTGGTCTGCGCCTGGAGGCCGACCAGGTGGGTGACGACCTCGGTCACCGGCCGGTCCACGCGCCGGAGGAGGAACTGGCGGGCGAGGGTGGCGCGGTTGAGCGCGCGCCGGGAGAGAACGGTGTCGGTGGCGGCCATCGCTCGGTTCCTCCAGGATTACCGGTCAGTGGGGGGTCACACTATCCACCGGCTCCGACAGGGCGGGGGCCGCACGCGGGGCGGACCGGTGCGCCCCCGGGCGGCGGGCGGAGCGGCGGCTGCTGTGTGGGGTACCCACTCGACGGGCGGTCCGTGGGACGACACTACAATCCGCAACGGACATAACGCCGTATACCGGAGGAGTGCCCATGTTGTGGTCCGAGCAGTCGCGTGTCCGGTTGGAGAACGAGCACGTGCTGCTCACTCCCCTGGTGGAGACGGATCGCGAGGGGTGGCGTGAACAGGCCATGGACTCCGACATCTGGACGCACTTCGTGGCCCGTGTGGACGACGAGGCGAGCTTCGTCCGGTTCTTCTACTCCTACCTGGCCGCCAGCGACGGCGGCCAGCGCTCCACGTTCACCATCACCGACAAGGCGAGCGGGCGCATCGCGGGCAGCATGAGCTACGGGCACATGTCCGAGCCTGACCTGCGGCTGGAGGTCGGCAGCTCCTGGCTGGGGCGCGACTTCCGGGGCCGGGGGGTCAACCACTGGTCCAAGTACCTGCTGCTGCGGCACGCCTTCGAGGAGATGGGAGCCGAGCGGATCGAGTTCAAGACCGACGTGCTCAACGAACGGGCCCGGCGCGGCCTGCGCTCCATCGGTGCCACGGAGGAGGGTGTCCTGCGCAGCTACAACGTCATGCCGGGCGGGCGCCGTCGGGACGCCGTGTACTACTCGGTGCTGCGCAACGAGTGGCCGGACGTGCGCGAACGCCTGGAGGAGGGCCCGAGATTCCGGTGAGGCCGGTGTCCGCGATGGGGCTCGCGAGCCCGGTGGGGTCCGCGTTTCTCGTGGGTTCCGTGTTTGCGGTGGGGTCCGCGTGTCCGACTGGATCCGCGCGTCGGGAAACGATGGTCAGGCCGCGGAGCAGGGGGAAGACACCACTCTCACACCGCCCCCGGTGTCACGGGCGGCTCCCGTCCCCTGGGAGCCGCCCGCTCTGTCGGCGCGGGCGGGGCACGGGTTTCGCCCGGGGAGGGAACCGTTCTCCCCCCGTGGAAGTCGTAGGTCCGAAACATCCTTCGTCCCGCTCACGACCCCGACCGGGAAGGCGTCTCCCCCGTGAACCCCTACGCTCCCGCACCCCCGATGCCCGGTCCGCTCAAGGCGGTCCGCGTCATCCTCATCATCAGGATCGTGCTCGCCGCCATCCTCTACTCCCTGGCCCTGTTCGGCCTCGTCGCCGTCGCCAGCCTGCCCAGCGCTCAGGTCGAGGCCGAGATGGGCATGGGAGTGGGCGGACTCGCGGCCATCCTGCTCTTCGGCCTCGCCCTCACGGCCTTCGAGGTCTACGTCGCCATCGCCCTGGGGAAGGGCGGCGACAGGGCGCGCACTCTCGTGCTCGTGGTCGTGGGCCTGGGATTCGCCAGCGCGCTCCTCAACCTGCTCACCGACTCCTCCAACCCGGCCCTGGGCATAGTCCTGATGGCGGTCATCCTGATCCTCATCCGGACCGAGAGCGCCAAGGAGTGGTTCCGCGTGACCGACCCCCGCTACCAGCCCCTCCAGGGCGGTCACCCCGGCCAGGGCGGTTACCCGGGCCAGTCGGGCCCCGGCGGGTACCCCGGTCACGGCGGCAACCCCAAGCACCCCGGCCCCGGCGGCTATCCCGACCAGGCGGGCCCCACCGGTCACTGACCGACCCCGCCGAACGCCGCGGGTCCGCCCGATGACGTGCGGGACGTCCGTGGGCGCGCTCCCACGGCCCTCACGGGCCGGGGAGGGCACCCACGGGCGCCCGGCAGGGCTCAGAGACGGTCGAGCAGCTGCGCGCAGCGGATCAGGCCCAGGTGCGAGTACGCCTGCGGGTGGTTGCCCAGCGCCCGCTCGGTGACCGGGTCGAACTCCTCCGGGATGAGCCCGGTCGGTCCGGCGCAGTCCACCAGGTGCTTGAACAGCTCGTCCGCCTCCGCGCGGCGGCCGGTCAGCAGGTACGCCTCGATCAGCCACGCGGTACACAGGTGGAAGCCGCCCTCGCCGCCCGGCAGGCCGTCGTCGCGGTGGTACCGGTACACGGTCGGGCCGCTGCGCAGCTCCGCCTCCACGGCGGTCACGGTGGCCTGGAAGCGCTCGTCGGCCGGGTCGATCAGGCCGGACAGGCCGATGTGCAGGGACGCGGCGTCCAGGTCGGTGCCGTCGTAGGCGGTGGTGAAGGCCTGCGCCTCCTCGTTCCAGCCCTTGTCCAGCACCTCGGCGGCGATGCCGTCGCGCAGGTCCGGCCAGGACGGGTCCACCTCGCGGCCGTAGGCGCGGGCCAGGGCGACGGCGCGGTCCAGGGTCACCCAGCACATCACCTTGGAGTAGACGCGCTGACGGGGCTCGTCGCGCTCCTCCCAGATGCCGTGGTCGGGCTCGTGCCAGCGGCGGGCGACCGCCTCGGCCATCGACCGCACCAGGTCCCAGTCGCGGTCGGCCAGGGTGCCGCGCACCGAGGACAGCTTCTCGATCAGCTCCACGACGGGGCCGAACACGTCCAGCTGCACCTGGTGGTCGGCCAGGTTGCCGATCCGCACCGGCCGCGAGCCCGCGTACCCGGACAGCGACTCGATGACCTCCTCCGGGCCCAGGTTGGTGCCCCGCAGCGAGTACAGCGGGCGCAGCAGCTCCGGGCCGGGCAGCGAGTCCACGACCCGGTGCACCCAGTCCAGGAACTCCTCGGCCTCGGCGGTCGAGCCCAGGGAGACCAGCGACCGCACGGTCAGGGCGCCGTCGCGCAGCCAGCAGTACCGGTAGTCCCAGTTGCGGACGCCGCCGATCTCCTCGGGCAGCGACGTGGTCGCGGCGGCCATCACGCCCCCGGACGGGGTGCACAGGCCGCGCAGGGTGAGCGCGGAGCGCGCCGCCAGCTGCTGGGCGGTGTCGGGCAGGGTGAGCCCGTCGAGCCAGTGCGACCAGTGCTCACCGGACGTCCGCTGGCGCTCGGACTCGGGCAGCGTGCCGCGCACGAGGGAGTCGGTACCGCAGCGCAGCTCCAGCACCACGGGCTGCTCCGAGCGCGGGTGGACGACCGCGCGGGCGAGGTCGGAGACGCCGTCGTGGTCGATCTCCCACTCCACACCGGGCGAGTACAGGACCATCGGGAAGTCGGCGCCCTCCACGAGCAGGCCGTCCTCCTGGGGGGTGATGCGCACCGGCACGCGGCCGAAGTCGGGCCGGGGGGCGAACTCCACCGTGGCCGGGGTGACGCCGCTGATCACCCGGATCAGGTCGGTGCGCCCCTGCGGGGTGCCGTGGGCGAGGTAGTCGGTGACGTCCATGCGCGACCAGCGGGTGCGCACGGTCATGGTGCCGGGCAGGTAGCGCTGGCCCAGCGGGCGGCCGCCGTGGGCGGGGGCGACGGCGAACACGCCCGCATGACGGCCGCCCAGGACCTCGGCGAACACGGCGTTCGAGTCGGGCTCGGGGTGGCAGAACCACAGCAGGCGCGCGTCCGGGCCGACGAGGGCCACGGAGCCCTGGTTGGAGAGCATCGACATGCGCTCGATGGGAGTGGGGCGCTCGCCGAAGACCCAGAAGCGGCGCTCGGCGGCCAGCGCGGACAGCAGGGTCGCGGCGGTCGGGGTGTCGGCCACGCGGTGGGAGGCCACGGTGGGCCCCTCGCCGACCCGCACGCCCGCGTCGGCGCCGGTCAGCCGCATGAAGACGGGCTCCTCGCCCTCGCCGCCGCCGATGTAGAGGATGGCGGTGGCCTCGACCTGGTCGCGCAGCAGCTCCAGGGCGGCGGCCTTGTCCGAGGGGGAGTCGGCGGAGCGGTGGGCGGGGTCGATGGTCACGTCGGTGTCGAACTCGGTGCCGTGGGCGCCCACGAGGCGCACCTCGGCGGGCAGGCGCGAGAGCGCGGCCAGGTCGCGCAGGGGGCGGCCGGAGATGACCGCGCACACGGTGCCGGGCAGGTCGGCCAGGTCGCGCAGCGCGCGCAGCGCCTCTGGCAGCGGGCGCCGGTCGGCCGGGTCGACCGTGGAGAGCGCGCCGTCGTAGTCGCAGGCGACCAGGAGCCGCGAGGTCCTGGCGAGGGCGGAGACGCGTTGTCTGACGTCCACGGGCATGAGCGCGGGAGCGGTGTCCTCCGGAATGCCCGGAACCGCTTCGACCGCTTGGGTGACCGTCACGCTGCCTCCTCCGTTGGTCCGCGTTGACCTGGGGAATCGGATGATCTGTAGGACTCCGCGCGCATGCTGCTGGTTCACTCTGATATGGGTGTGCACAAAGGTGAGCCCAGGGCTTGTGGCGCGGGATGGGACTTCCGGGGACGTCAGAGGGATCCTCAGGAACTCTTCACGTGTGTGTGGGCGAGAGGTGGTGCCGAACGCAAAGATCCGGTCCGCAAGAAGTCAACGCGAGACTACCCGCGTCCCACCCGTACCTGCGACCTCAGATTCCAGTGATGCAGGTCACGAATGGGCCGCAAAAGAGGACAAAGGTCGCGGATCCCGATCCGGGCGAGTCCGTGATCACCCACCGTCGCGAAGGATCCGGGCGGCGGAAGGGGATCGCGTGCGCTCCGGCGGCGCGGGACGTGCGATGGGACACGTCGGCGGTCGGCGGAGGTCGGCTGCGGGCTCCGGTCACCGCCCGGTCCGAGGAGTCCCCGTCCGGCCCGGGATCCGGGTCAAATCAGCCGGTAACCCACGCGGGGCACGGTCTGGATGGGGTTCGGGGCGCCCAGCTTGCGCCGCAGGGAGCGGATGGTGACGCGCACGATCGTGGTGAACGGGTCGATGTTCTCGTCCCACACCCGCTCCAGCAACGACTCCGCCGACACCGGGGCGCCGTCGGCGCGCAGCAGCTCCTCCAGCACCCCGAACTGCTTGGGCGACAGGTGCAGGGGCCTGCCGTTGCGGGAGGCCTCGTAGCGGGTGGAGTTGAGCCGCAGACCCGACCGCTCCAGGACCGGCGGGTCGGCCCGGCCGGGCCGCCGGGCCAGGGCGCGGACCCGGGCGATCATCTCCTCGCGGTCGAGGGGCCTGGTGAGGTAGTCGTCGGCGCCCAGCTCGAAACCGGCGAGCCGCTCCTTCGGGCTGGTGGGGGAACTCACCATGAGAACCCGCACCTGACCGTGCAGGGCGGTGGCCGCGCGGCACACCTCGTTCCCGCTCAGCCCCGGCAGCGCTCGTTCGAGCAGCATGACCCCGTACTCGTTGACGGCCAGCTTGTACAGCGCCGTCTCCCCGTCCGGGGCGGTGTCCACGGCGAAACCGGCCGCCCGCAGCCACGAGGCGGTCGGCTGTGCGGGGTCCTCTCCGTGGTCCACGACCAAGACCCTCATACGCTCTTCCTTCTCCCTCCGCGCTCGGCGGGCGCTTCCGTGGAACGTGACGAGGGGGGCGCTCACACTCTGTTCACAGCGCGTCGTGTCTACTTTTTGGTCATGCCGTCGACCGACCCCGGGGAGCACTCGCTCCACCTCCCCGGACACCCGGCCTCACCTCTGGGCGAGGCCCTCATTGATATAAGCGCGATCGCCCACAATGTACGGTTCATGGCAAAGCGGACCAATTCCGAAATTCTTGCCGTCGTCAAGGCGAACGGCTTCGGCCACGGGGCCGTGGAGGTCGCCCACGCGGCCCTGGAGTCCGGAGCGACCTGGCTGGGCGTGACCTCCCTGGAGGAGGCGCTCGCCCTGCGCCGTGCCGGGTTGCGCGCCCCCGTGCTGTGCTGGCTGCACCGTGCGGACCAGGACTTCGACTCCGCCGTCGCCGCCGACGTGGACCTGTCCGTCCCCTCGGTCAGCCACCTGCGCGCCGTGGCCGACGCCGCCGTGCGCACGGGCCGTGTCGCGCACGTCCACCTCAAGGCCGACACCGGTCTCAGCCGCAACGGTGCGCCGCCGGACGCCTGGCCCGGCCTGGTCGGACTGGCCCGCGTGCTGGAACTGGGCGGCCTGGTCCGGGTGCGCGGCGTCTGGTCGCACCTGGCCTCCGCCGACCTGCCCGGCGCGGCGACCACCGCCCAGCAGGTCACCGCCTTCGAGAGGGCGATCTCCCAGGCGCGCGCGGCCGGACTCGACCCGTCGCTGCGGCACCTGGCCAACACGGCCGCGATCCTCAACGAGCCCGCCACGCACTTCGACCTGGTCCGGGCGGGCGTCGGCCTCTACGGAGTGGAGCCCGTCGAGGGCAGGCGCTTCGGCCTGCGCCTGGCCATGACCCTGCGCGCCCGGGTGGCCATGGTCCGCCGGGTCCCCGCGGGGACGGGCGTCAGCTACCACCACACCTACACCACCTCGCGCGAGAGCCTGCTCGCCCTCGTCCCGCTCGGCTACGCCGACGGCGTCCCCCGGGCGGCGGGGGACCGGGCCTACGTGTGGATCGCCGGACGGCGGTGCCCCGTGGCCGGACGCATCGCCATGGACCAGTTCGTGGTCGACGTCGGCGGCATGGACGTGCGCGAGGGCGACGAGGTGGTCGTGTTCGGCCCCGGCGACCGGGGCGAGCCCACCGTCGAGGAGTGGGCCGACTGGGCCGGAACCATCCCCCACGAGATTCTCACCGGCGTGGGCGCCCGCGTGCCCCGCCTCCACCAGGACCTGGCGCGGCCCGTGCCGCGCGAAGCGAGCAAGGAGAGATCGAGTGCCTGAGGCAAGAACACGCGTCGCCGTCGTCTTCGGTGGACGCAACGGGGAGTACGACGTCTCGTGCGCGTCGGCGATGTCGGTCCTCGCCCACCTGGACCGAGACCGCTACGAGGTCGTCCCGGTGCGGATCACGCGCGCCGGGGCGTGGGTGGTGGGCACCGACACCGACGACCCCGCCGCGCTGGACGCCGAGCGCCTGCTGGCCCTGACCCCCGAGCCCGACGGCGAGGGGGAGCGGCGCACGGGCGACGGTCTGGGCGAGGCGATCCTCGCGTTGGGCGAGGCGGACGTGGTCTTCCCCGTCATCCACGGCCCCTACGGCGAGGACGGCACGATCCAGGGGATGCTCGAGCTCCTGGGCGTCCCGTACGTGGGCAACGGCGTGCTCGCCAGCGCCGCCGGGATGGACAAGGCGACCACCAAGACGCTGCTGCGCGCGGCGGGGCTGCCGGTCGCGCGCGACGTGGTGCTGCGCGGACCGGACGACGAGGTCTCGCCGCGGGAGCGCGCCGAGCTGGGGCTGCCCGTGTTCGTCAAGCCCGCGCGCAGCGGCTCCAGCCTGGGGGTGACGCGGGTCGGCGACTGGTCGGAGCTGGAGGCCGCCGTCAAGACCGCGCGGGAGTTCGACACCAAGGTGCTGGTGGAGGAGGCGGTCATCGGCCGCGAGGTCGACCTGGCCGTCCTGGAGCTGCCCGACGGCGCGCTCAAGACCGGGCCGCCGCTGGAGATCCGGGTCGCGGAGGCAGACCGCTTCTTCGACTACGACGCCAAGTACGGGGGCGACACGGTCTTCGACATCCCCGCCGACCTGCCGGCCGGGATCCGGACGCAGCTGAGCGACCTCGCCCTGGGCGTGTTCGAGGCGGTCGGCTGCTCCGGCCTGCTGCGCGTGGACTTCTTCCTGCGCGGGGGCACCGAACCCGTCGTCAGCGAGGTCAACACCCTGCCCGGGTTCACCGCGCACTCGCAGTACCCCCAGATCTGGCGGGCTGCGGGCCTGGAGTACCCCGAGCTGCTGGACAGCCTCATCCGGACCGCGCTGGCCTGAGGGGCACGCCCTTCCGGGCGAACGCACGAGGGCCCGCCACGCGTGTGGCGGGCCCGGTCCGTCGGCTGAGGGGGGGGAGGGGAGGCTCAGTCCTTCCCCGGCTTGCGCAGGTGGTGCACCCACGCGGGAGGGACGTTGGCGAACACCTTCTCGGAGCCGACGCCGTAGCGGTCGATCCACTCCTGGACCAGCCAGCTCGTGCGGGCCTGGCGCAGGTAGTCCTCGCGGCGGGCGATGACCGCCTTGACCTCCTTGGTGTACAGGTACCCGTAGAAGGACAGGGTCCCGCCCGGTTCGAGCACCTCGAAGTAGTAGTCCAGGATCTCCCGGACGGCGTCGACGGTGAAGTTCGCGAACGGCAGGCCCGACACGATCACGTCGTAGGACCGCTCGGTGCCCATGTCGTTGACGAGCTTGGCGTGCACGCGGGAGTCGTCGGCGACCCGCGACATGACCGGGTCGGTTCTGAGCAGTCCCTCCACATGGGCGGCGAACTCGGGGTTGGCCTCCACGAGGTCCAGGGTGTCCCCCGGCTGCATCGCGGCGGCGATCCCGCGGCTGATCGCGCCGGTCCCGGCTCCGGCCTCCAGGATGCGCAGTGGGCGGTCGGGTTCGGGTCGGCGCCGGACGTACTCGGCCATCGCACGCGCCAGCGCACCGCTGCTGGGGAGGATGGAACCGGTGGCGTGGAAGGTGCGCAGCGCCTGGCTGAAGAACAGTCGGGTGTCACGCAGGCGCTCGTCCAACCTCAGGGAGGAAAGGGGTCCGGCAGGGCTGTGGGTCTCGGACATACACGCACGCTAACGCCTCACCCCTCCCCGAAGGGAGTCGGCGCGGCCGCGTTCGGGGAAAACCCAGGTGAAACCGTGTGTGTCCATACCCACCGCGCAAAGGGGAACTTCGGCCCCGCCGGGGGCGCGGGGCGGGCCGGGGCGCTGGCGGGAGATGCCGGACGCCGCCGGGCCGCGACCCCGAGCGCACGCCGCTCCGCCGTCCGCCGGGACCGCTGTCCGTACGGCCGGTGACGACCTACCCTGGGGGGATGAGCGAACCGGCCAGCACCTCCGAGACCCCCGCCCACCCCCGGACCGCGCTGGTCACCGGAGCCTCCACCGGGATCGGCGAGGAGTACGCCCGCAGGCTCGCCGAGCGCGGCTACTCCCTCGTCCTCGTCGCCCGCCGGGGCGAGCTCCTGGAGGCCCTCGCCGAGGAGATCGGCGGACGCTACGGGGTCGGCGTCCAGCCCCTGCCCGCCGACCTCGGTACCGACGAGGGCCTCTCGCCCGTCGTCAGGCGCCTGTCGGCCGACGGCAGCGGCGACGAGGCCCCCGTGGACCTGCTCGTCAACAACGCCGGGCGTGGCGACGGCGGCCCCTTCGCCGAGCAGGAGCCCTCGGAGATCGACGCCATGCTCGACCTCAACGTGCGTGCGGTCCTCCAGCTGACCCGCGCCGTCCTGCCGGTGCAGATCGCCCGCCGCGGGACCGTTCCGAACCGGACCAGGCTCGGCGTCATCAACCTCTCCTCCGTCGCGGGCGAGATCGCCGCCAACCCCGGCGGCTCGGTGTACGGGGCCGGGAAGAAGTTCGTGTCCCTGTGGAGCGAGAGCGTGGCCGCCGAGGTCGCCGAGCACGGCGTGCACGTCACCGCGGTCCTGCCGGGGTTCGTGCGCACCGACATGACCAGGGGCGTCCAGGAGAGCGGACTGCCCGCGTTCGCGTTCGTCCCCAAGGAGCAGGTCGTGCGCGAGTCCCTCGCCGCCTGGGCGGCCGGGCGCTCCAGCGTCGTCGCCGGCGCCCAGTACAAGGCGGCCACGGGGCTCCTGCGCTTCATCCCCAAGCCGCTCGTGCGCGCCGCCGCCCGCAAGGTGTGGTGAAGCGGGGGAGGGGCCTGGTGGACCCGGGGGAGCGGCTGCCCCGCGCGGGGACGGGACGGGCGGAGCGCGGCGCGGTGTGGCGCACGCCGCCGACCACATGCTGAGACATCCTCGCGAGGGTGCGGCATCGGGGCGCCGGACCGCCTACGCTGGTAGCGCATCTGTCGGTCGAGGAAAGACACCATGAAGACCTTCGAAGAGCTGTTCGCCGAGCTGTCCGAGAAGGCGCGTTCCCGCCCCGAGGGGTCCGGGACCGTCGCCCAGCTCGACGCCGGCGTCCATGCCATCGGAAAGAAGGTCGTCGAGGAGGCGGCGGAGGTCTGGATGGCCGCCGAGTACGAGTCGGACGACCAGGCCGCCGAAGAGATCTCGCAGCTCCTCTACCACCTCCAGGTCCTGATGCTGGCCCGCGGCCTGCGTCTGGAGGACGTCTACAAGCATCTGTAGGCCGACGCGCAGCCCGTGCGCATCCGGCCACCGACGCCACGTCCCCGTACACGCAGCCACGAGAAAGCCGTGAACATGCCCGACATGTTGAGAATCGCCGTGCCCAACAAGGGGCAGCTCTCCGAACCCGCCGTGGAGATGCTCCGCGAGGCCGGGTACCGGCAGCGCAAGAGCAGCCGCGACCTGGTCATGATCGACCCCGACAACGACACCGAGTTCTTCTTCCTGCGCCCCAAGGACATCGCCGTCTACGTCGGCGAGGGCATCCTCCAGGCCGGGATCACCGGCCGCGACATGCTGCTGGACTCCGGCGCGGCCGTGGACGAGGTCCTGCCGCTGGGCTTCGGCGGCTCCACCTTCCGCTTCGCCGCGCCCGGTGGCGCCGACATGAAGGTGTCCGACCTCAACGGCAAGCGGATCGCCACGTCCTTCGACGGACTCCTGCGCTCCTACCTGGACCAGCAGGGCGTCGACGCCCGCGTCATCCACCTGGACGGCGCGGTCGAGAGCTCCGTCCAGCTCGGCGTCGCCGACGTCGTCGCCGACGTGGTCTCCACCGGCACCACCCTGCGCCAGGCGGGCATGGAGACCTTCGGCGAGCCGATACTGGTCTCCGAGGCGGTGGTCATCCGTCCGAGCGAGGCCCCCGAGAACCCCAAGTTCGACACGCTGGTGCGCCGTCTGCGCGGCGTCCTGGTCGCCCGCGACTACGTGATGATGGACTACGACGTGCACGCCGAGCGCCTGGAGGCGGCGGTCGCGCTCACCCCGGGCATGGAGGGGCCGACGGTCTCCCCGCTGCACCGGGAGGGCTGGGTCGCGGTCCGGTCGATGGTGCGGAGCAAGGACGCCCAGCGGATCATGGATGACCTGTGGCAGCTCGGCGCCCGCGCCATCCTGGTCACCGACATCTACGCCTGCCGCCTGTAGGGCGTGTCCTGGGTGAGGGACCGGCGGGGGGTGGCCAGGCCAGCCCCCGCCGGTCCCCGTTGTTCCACGGGGCGTTCGCGCGCCTTGGCGTCGCCCCTCAGCCCGGTGCCGCCCGTCAGTCCGGCGCCGACCGTTAATTAATCCGACGCGGTCCCGGTGCGCCGCCGGTGTCGCGAGCGTGCGAGGCCGTGAGCCGTGCGGAGCAGCTCCCGGACCGCCTCCCCGGTCCGCGGTCCCGGGTCCACCACGGCGAGCCAGCCCAGGCCGCCGTAGACGGGGTGCGCCGTCACGACGTCCGCCGCGCTCGGATCCGCGTCCGGGTCGGCCGGTTCGCGCGGCTCGCGGCCCGTCCAGCTGACGAAGGCCTCCCGTCCGGCGGCGACGTTCAGGCGGAAGACGCCGGGCCGGTCCAGGCGCGACGCCCGGTCGTCGGGGTAGTCCTTCGTCACGACGGTCGCGAAGGGCTGGGTCGCGGTGGGGACGGCGCCGTCGGGCGCGTAGTAGAAGAACGCGTCGCCCCAGCTGATCTCGGGCGAGCCGTCGCCGGGTAGCGGCCTGAGGGTCAGCACGCCCCCAAGCTCCTCAAGGAACGCGGTGATCTCGTCGATGCTCATGTGTTCCAGCGTTACATTCATGTGCTTGTGGAGACTTTTCCGCGAAGAGTGCGAGGTGGGGGAGTGAGAAGTCGCAAGTCGGCCGCCATGCGCACGGTTGACGTCGCCCGGCGCTCGGGGTACTCCGTCCAACAGGTGCGCAACCTCGAACGCGACGGCGTGCTGCCCCCGGCGGCGCGCACCGCCGCGGGGTACCGGGTCTACGCCGAGGTGCACGTGTGTTCGGCCCTGGCCTACCGGGCCCTCGCCGCCGGGGCCGGTCCGGTCGAGGCCAGGCGGATCGTGCGCGCCGCGCACGGGTACCCGGCCTCGGACCTGCTCGCCCTCCTGGACGCCGCGCACGCCCGGCTCCACACCGAGCGCCGGGAACTCGGACTGGCCAGGGAGGCCGCGGAGGCGATCGCCGCGGAGCCGGTCGGGGACGTTCGCCCGGCGGACTCCATGGGCGTCTCCGAACTCGCCGACGCGCTCGGTGTGCGGCCCTCGACGCTGCGGCACTGGGACGCCGAGGGGCTCGTCGTGCCCGGCCGGGTCTCCCCGAGGGGAACGCGGAGGTACTCGCCCGCCGACGCCCGGGACGCGCGGATCGTCCACCAGCTGCGCATGGCCGGGTACCGCGTCACCCCGCTCCGGGCCCTGATGCCGGAGCTGCGCCGCGCACGGCGGTGGGACGAGGTGATGACCGCGCTGGCCGCCCGGGACGCGAGCATCGACGCCCGGTCGGCGGCCCTGCTCGAAGGCGCCGCCGCGCTCGGCGTCCTGCTGCGGTCAGCGCGCTCTCCGGGCGCGGGGCCTCCGGATGTGGGACTTCCGGGCTCGGGGCCACCAGACGCGGATCCTCACCCCGGAGCCTCCGCCAGGGGCCGCATCCCGATGGCGAACTCCACGCCTTCGTCGCACTCCGACTGACGGAGGGCGCCCACGTCGGCGAACATGCCCTCGACCTCGTGCCCGAACAGGTGGGTCAGCGCCAGGGTGAGGCCGCCCAGGCTCTCCCGGCCGGGCATCAGCAGCCAGGCCTCGGTGTCCTCCCCGTACTCCATCAGCTCCACGTCCTCCGGCAGCGGGGACGGGGAGGGCCCGACCGCCGCGACCGGGACGCACACCCGGTAGTCCGCGTCGCCCCCCTCGGCTCCCAGCGCGTCCGGGGCCAGGCCGGGGTCGTCCACCACGAGCCGGGCGGTGTCCAGGCCCATGCCCGCGCGGCGCAGGGTGACGATCTGCCCGGCGCGCTCGATCTGGTCGACGGTGTACCAGCGGAACTGCGTGTCCTCGTCCACACGGGCAGGGACCAGCAGCCCGAGCGAGTGGTAGTGGCGCAGTGCCTTGTGCGAGAGGCCGGTGAGTTCGCTGAAGGAACCGATGGGAAGCATGGTTCCGCTGTGGCTCCTCCCCCAAGGGGAGGGGCAAGCGGGCGCTCCGGGTCGGCCGACGCCCCGGCGCGGGCCGCCGCAGGTCGGTCCTCCCGGTCCCCGCGGCGGGAGCGTGGACGTATCCGCCGGACGGGCGGGCACAATGTGGGGTATGGACCAGCCGACGACGTACACCGCCTCCGCTTTCCGCGAGCCCGAGGAGGAGACGGTCACCCTGGCGAGGGTGACCGGGGAGACCGGTGGCGACCTCGTACTGCGCCGCGTGGGCGCGCACTACGAGATCTACTCCAACGGGGTGTTCCTCATGGACACCCGCGACGGCACCTCCGAGCGCGAGATGGTGCGTGCCAGCCTCGCCGCCCTCCCCGCGGGCCGCTCGCGTTCGAGGGTGCTCATCGGCGGGCTGGGCGTGGGCTTCTCCGCCCGCGAGGCGCTGGAGCACCCCCAGGTGGCGGTGGTGGAAGTGGTGGAACTCGAACCCCACGTGATCGCCTGGCACGACGGGGAGCTGGGCGAGGCCGCCGACTACGTGCACCAGGACCCGCGCTGCCGGGTGGTCAACGCCGACATCGTGGCCTGGTTGGAGAAGGCGTCCTCGGCCGCGAACCCCGTCCGCTACGACGCGATCTGCCTGGACACCGACAACGGGCCCGACTGGACGGTGGTGGAGAACAACAACCGCCTCTACGAGGCCGCGGGACTGGACCAGCTCACCCGCCTGCTCGCCCCCGGCGGGGTCCTGGCCTTCTGGAGCGCCAACGCGGTGCCCGACTTCGAGGAGTCGCTGCGGGGCAGGTTCGCGTCGGTGGAGGTCATCGAGGTCCTGGTCGCCAACGGCGTGCCCGACACCGTCTACCTGGTGCGCGAGCCGCGCTGAGGCGGCGGCTCCGCTCGGGGCGCACCGTCAGTTCGGCGCCTCCCCGGGCACACGCACGTGCGCCCAGGGGCCGCGGTCTCTCTCGGGCAGGATCGCGACCAGGCGCCCGAGCACGTCGTCCCTTCCCCAGTGCAGCGCGAACAGTCCGGCATCCTCGGCGGCGGCCACGTTCTCCGGGGTGTCGTCGACGAACAGGATGGGAGCGCCCATGAAGGTGCCCGAGCGCGCTCCGGAGACGCTCTCCTCCGCGATCCGGTAGAACTCCGGGTCCGGCTTGGCCACGCCCACCCGCGAACTGTTGACGACGTGGAGGGCGACCCCGTCCAGTCCGAGCGCCGCCAGGTCGGACTCCAGCCGGGAGGTCGCGTTGGACACCAGCACCACCGGAACGTGCCTGTTCACGGCGGTCAGCAGGGCGGCCACCTCCTGGTTCACCGTGCCGGGGATCGCGGTCCAGTCCGCGACCAGGGCGCGGGCGCGTTCCTGACCACCGCAGCGGTCGGCCAGCGCCCGGGCGACGCCCTCGCGCCACTCCTCGTCGGACACGCGTCCGGTGATCGCGGGCAGCAGGAGGTCGGGGCGGAAGGCGGTGGCCGCCAGTGTCCCCTCAGCGAGCCCGTACGCCCGGTCGACGCCGGGCATGGCGTCCGGGGGCCACAGGCGCAGCACCCCGTCGACGTCGCACAGGACGGCACCGTAGGGCGAGCCCATCGGGGGCTCAGCGCCTGGTGTCGGACATGTAGGCCGTGAACTCGTCCAGGGTGATCAGCCCGTCGCCGTCCTGGTCCATGGCCTCGATCGCCCGCAGGGCCTGCTCCTCGGTGCAGCTGTCCCCCAGGCGGTGCATCAGGTCGGCGTACTCCTGGGTGGAGATGCGGCCGTCGCTGTCGGCGTCGACGAACGCGAAGGTCGTCGCGTACTCGTTGGTGTCGGGCATCTGCGTTCGTCTCCAGGGAGTCGCGGTGGCGGGTCCGGCGCAAGATTACCGGTGAGGGGGCGGTTCGGGAAGCTGCCAGGATGTCGGTCCCCGCAGAGCCGAAGGGGCCGCGCACCGGAGGGCCCTCCGGTACACGGCCCCAAGGGGTCGGGTCGCTAGCGGCTGCCCACGGAGGCTCGCGAGCCGATCCACCGCGCGATCACGGTGAACAGCAGCACCAGCAGGAACAGGCACAGGGCGGCGCCCCAGGCGCGGTCGATACCGGCCTCGAAGGGCTGCATGGCCCCCCGGTACAGCTGCATCGGCACGGCGCCCTGCGGCTCGCCCTGGAAGGCGGTCACGACCAGGCCGGTTCCGAACGCGGTCAGCAGCAGCGGGGCGGTCTCACCGATACCGCGTGCGACGGCCAGCATCGAGCCGGTGGTCAGACCGGGGGCGGCGGCGGGCAGCACCGTGTGCACGATGGTCTGCCACTTGCGCGCGCCCAGGCCGTAGCTGGCGTTGCGCATCTCGTTGGGCACGAGCCGCAGCATCTCCTCCGCGGACCGCGTCACGATCGGCAGCATCATCATGGCGATCGCCAGAGCACCGGCGAAGGTGCCGAAGCCCATGCTGCCCCAGCCGATCACGATCAGGCCGTACACGAACAGACCGACGAAGATCGAGGGGATACCCGTCATCACGTCGGTGAAGAAGCGGATCGCGCCGGTCAGGCGGTTGGGCCCGTACTCCACGACGTAGACGGCCGTGGCGATGCCGAACGGGACCGACATCACGACCGCGAGCGCCATGATGTAGAGCGTGCCGAAGAACCCGGCCGCGTACCCGCCGCCCTCGCGCCGCGGCGGGGGCTCGGTCGCGGTGAAGAACTCCAGGTTGACGACGCCGATGCCGCGCCGGGTGACCTCGAAGATGATGAGGACCAGCGGGATCATCGCCAGGACCATCGCGGCGGTCAGTACCACCGAGGCCGAGCGGTCCTTGAACCTGCGAAAGCCCGAACCGGATGAACGCTCGCTCAGGGGGGCGTGCCGGGCGGCCGGAGGAGTGGTGGTTGCTGTGCTCATACGGCGGAGTCTCCCGTGAACTGCCCCAGGCGCCAGACGATGACGCGGGCCAGGATGTTGACGATCATCGTGACCAGGAAGAGGGCGACGCCGATCGCCATCAGCGCCGTCCGGACCTCGGGCGAGGCCTCACCGAAGGACGCGGCGATGTGCGAGGCCATGCTGCTTCCGGTACCGAACAGGCTGCCGCTCCACCCCTGCGTGCCGCCGATCAGCATCAGCACGGCGATGGTCTCACCGAGGGCGCGGCCCAGCCCCAGCATGGCGGCGGCCACGATCCCGGAGAAGCTAGCGGGCAGGATCACCTTGGTGATGACCTCCCACCGGGTGGAGCCCAGGGCGTAGGCGGCCATCTGCTGATCGACCGGCTGGACGACGACGACCTCGCGGATGAGCGCCGTCATGATCGGCAGGATCATGATGGCCAGCACGATGCCCGCGGGCAGGTAGCCGACGCCGCGCACCGGTCCCTCGAAGAGGAAGAACCAGCCGAACGTGCTCTCCAGCCAGACGAAGAAGGGGCGCATCACGTTCGGCAGGAACCAGTGCAGGCCCCAGAGGCCGAAGATGACGCTGGGCACGGCGGCGAGCAGCTCGACCGTGTACGACAGCGGCTTGGCGAGACGGCGCGGGGCCAGGTGGGTCAGGTAGACGGCGACCATGATCGCCAGCGGCAGCGCGATGACGATCGCGATGGCCGCCGTGACCAGGGTGCCGTAGATGAAGGGCCAGGCGCCGTAGGTGCCGGTGATCTCCGTGCGCGAGCCGCCGCTCTGCCAGTCCTCCCCGAAGAGGAAGCCGAAGAAGCCCTCCTTGGCGAAGACCGGCCACGCCTCGCTGGTGGTCCGGATGACCATCAGCGCCAGGATGACCAGCACGATGGTGCCGCAGGCCGCGACGGCCCACTTGAAGATCGGATCGCCCAGGCGCCCCTTGCCGGACTTCAGCGTCCCCCGCCGGGAGTCCTCGGGGGCCTGGGGGGCCTCGCGGGCCTCGGTGGACATGTGCTTCTCCTCTGTGGCTTTCGTGGGGAGTGGAGAGCGTCCCGCCCCGGGACTGGGGCGGAGGTTGGGAAGGGCGTGCGGGGCCGGGAGAGGTCTCCCGGCCCCGCGGGGCGTTCCTACTCGGTGGTGGCTTCGGCCTCGGGGGAGGCGCCCTCCTCGGCGCCCTCACCGGTTCCGGCCTCCTCCTCGGCGCCGGCGTCGGCGCCGCCGTTCTCGGCGTTGGTCTTCTCCAGCTCGGCGACGACGCGGTCGGTCAGCTCCTCGCCCAGCGGCGCGTAGCCCAGCTCACCGGCCAGGTCGCGGGCGCCCTCGTCGGTCAGGGCCCAGGTCCAGAAGTCGATGATGGCGTCGGCGTTGGCCTGCTCGTAGCCGCAGGTGTAGGTGAAGATCCAGTTCGACCCGGCGATCGGGTAGCCCTCGCCGCCGATGTTGTCGATCGCGAACTGGAAGTTCTCCGGGATCTCGGCCTCCTCGGAGGCCGCGATGGTGGACTCCAGGGTCGGCTCGATCGGGTTGCCGTCCTCGTTCACGATGTGGGCGACGGACAGACCCGCCTCCTGCGCGAAGGACTGGTTGACGTAGCCGATGCCGCCGGGGTTCTGGGTGATGCCCTGGGCGACGCCGTCGTTCTGCTGGCCGCCGACCAGGCCGTCGGCCCACTCGATCTCCTTGCCCTCGCCGTACGTGTCGGCCCAGGACTCGACCTCGGTGCTCAGGTAGTGCGAGAACACGTAGGTGGTGCCGGAGCTGTCGGAGCGGTGGACGGGGATGATCTCGTCGCCGGGCAGTTCCATGTCCGGGTTGAGCTCGGCGATGGCCGGGTCGTCGAACGTGGTGATCTCGCGGTCGTAGATGGCCGCGATGGTCGCCGGGTCCAGGACCAGGCCGTCCAGCTCGGGGTTGTTGAAGGCGATGACGACGGCGCCGAAGACGACCGGGAACTGCACGGCCTCACAGCCGCGGGCATCGGCCGCGGCGGTGAGGTCCTCCTCGTTCAGGGGCTCCTCGGAGGAGCCGAAGTCGACGGTCTGCTCCAGGAACTGCTCCACGCCGGCACCGGAGCCCACGCTCTGGTAGTTGACGCTGACGCCGGGCTGGACGTCGTTGGAGTAGGTGTAGATCCAGTCCTGGAACAGGGGATCGGGGAAGCTGGCCCCGGCTCCGGTCAGGGAGGCGCTGAGGTCGCCACCGCCGCCGCCGCCGGAGCTGTCACCGCCAGTGTCGCCTCCGCTGCTGCACGCCGCCGCGAGCAGGGGGATGGCCGCCAGGACGGCGAGCTTGGAACGCCCGTTGCGCATGTCGTAGTTCTCCTCGTTGAATCACCGCTGTCGGGGCTGACGTGAAACGACAGTAAGCGCGCAGGAAGGCGCGGCGTCATCGAAATGAAGGCGGGATGGTAGAAGAAGGGTGAATGCGAAGTGAATGGTGGTAACCATTTGATAACGGGTGTGTGTTTTCGGCTCTGCGGGGATTCTGTGATGTGCAGGGGACAGGCGGTGATGACCTGCGGGTATGGGCATGCGCACTGGGGCGGGGCGGTGGTTCCCCGGCAGCGAAGGTGACGCGTCGGATTATTCGACGATTCATCTTCGCGTTCGTCTCGAGGCGAGGTGACGCGAAGATGAACAAGGGGTCTCGCCGGTATCACCCGAGGACCCTGTGGGGAATTGACGAACCTCGTCCCGCGATTCTCCTCCGCTCAGGAACCGTTCGCCGTGTCCAGTCGGTAGCCGATTCCGCGGACCGTGTGGATGAACCTGGGCTGTGCCTCGGAGTCGCCCAGTTTGTGGCGCAGGCGCCGGATGTGCACGGCGATGGTGTTGTTCACCGGAGGAAGCGGCTTGTGCCAGACCTCGGTCCACAGCTCCTCGCGGCTGACCACCCTGCCGCTGTGTCTCAGCAGGAAGTCCATGATCCCGAACTCCCGCAGCGCCAGGTTGACCGGGCTGCCGTCCACGAAGAGCCGGTGTCCCAGCGCGTCCAGCTCCAGGGCGCCCGAGCGCAGCGCGGCCGAGGAGACGGCGCCGTCCGAGCCGCCGCCGTCCGCTCCCGGGAGGGAGCCGCGCAGCAGCGCCGCCAGTTCCGGGATCCGGTAGGGGCGGTTGACGCACGCGGTGGCTCCGGCCGCCAGTGCGCGCATCGCCCGCTGGGAGTCGCCGGGGCCCACCCCGATGAGGATCGGGATGTCCGTCGCCCGCCGGGTCACCCGCACCAGCGTCTCCAGGTCCACCTCGGGCGGAGTGGCGCTGGTGAGCAGGGTGTCCGGTCGCATCATCCCCACCCGCAGCAGCGCCTCGGCGCCGTCCACGCACACCGTGATGTCCACGTCGTGCCCGCTCAGCGACAGCACCAGCTGGTGCGACTGCTCCGACTCGGGCTCCACCAGCAGGACCCGGAGCGGTCCCTCCGACCGTTCCGGGCGCTCGACCAGTTCGTCCTCGACCGGGGCACCCGGAAACGGGACGGATGCGGACGTTGTGAGCGCGGGCATGGGAGGTCCACTTCGTCGAAGGAACAGCGGGGCGGGGTCCCGGCGGGTGCTCCGGCCTGACCGAAACGCCACTCCGGTCGGCGGTCGCGACCGGAGGGCGTGCGGCCGTCGGTTCGCCCGAAACGCCACTCCGGTCAGCGGTCCCGGTCCGTCGGGGAGCCGATGACCGGTGGTCTGGCCGAGGCGATCCCCCGATCAGCGGTCCCGGTCCGTCGGAGAGCCGATGACCAGCGGTTTAGCCGAAGCGGCCGCTGATATAGTCCTCGGTCCTCTGGTCGGAGGGCTTGCTGAAGATCGTCGCGGTCTCGTCGAACTCCACCAGGCTGCCGTAGCGGTCGCCCGCGTCGTCCACACCGGCGGTGAAGAAGGCCGTGCGGTCGGACACGCGCGCCGCCTGCTGCATGTTGTGCGTGACGATGACGATGGTGTACTCGCTGGCCAGCTCGTACATCAGGTCCTCGATCTTGAGGGTCGCGATGGGGTCGAGCGCCGAGCAGGGCTCGTCCATCAGGATCACCTCGGGGTTGACCGCGATGGTGCGCGCGATGCACAGGCGCTGCTGCTGACCGCCGGAGAGGGCGAAGGCGCTCTCCTTGAGCTTGTCCTTGACCTCGTCCCACAGGGCGGCCTTGGTCAGCGTCTCCTCGACCAGGTCGTCCATGCTGCCGCGGACGCCGTTGATCTTGGGGCCGTAGGCCACGTTGTCGTAGATCGACTTGGGGAACGGGTTGGGCTTCTGGAAGACCATGCCGATCCGGCGGCGCACCTCGATGGGGTCCACCTCGGAGGCGTACAGGTCCTCGCCGTGGTAGGTGACCTTCCCCTCGATACGGGCGCCGGGGATGAGGTCGTTCATGCGGTTCAGGGTCCGCAGCACGGTGCTCTTGCCGCAGCCGGACGGCCCGATCATCGCCGTGATCTGACGGGGGCCCACCTTCAGGTCCACGTCGCGCACGGCCTTGTTGGAGCCGTAGTAGATGGAGAGCCCGGAGACGTCGAAGACGGGGTCGCCCAGGTCGGGAACCTCGCGGTTGTACCGGACGGTGTCGGGGGCGACGCCGCGACCGGTCTCGGTGCCGCGAGGGGAGGCGGTGTTGCTGACAGACATGAGGCCACTTCCGGGTCGGACGGTGCGTGCGCGAGAGGTGCGCGGCCGGAGCCGCGGAGCGCGGTCGACCCCCATGCAAATATGTCCGTATGAAGCAACGGTGAACGAACCCCGTGGCGAAGGTGAACGTGGGCGGTGAACTCGGAGGCGTCCCGATCGCCAGGCGTTGTCCTCCCGTCACCGAAGGGGGTGCGGACCGCCTCTGGAGTGCGGTTCGTCCCATCCGGAGGGATCGGCTCCCGGGCGGACCGAGGTGCGCCGGACGGGTGGACAGGTGACCGGCCACAAACCCCTTGATGACTTTTCGGTCTTCCTAATCCACCCTTTTCGGTCCCACCAGGGCGGGGCACGGTCCCGCCAGGACGGGGCGGAGCCCCCGCCCGGAGACCGCCGCCGCGGGCGCACGGCCCGGTCCCCGTCCGGACGCGCGAACGCCCCGGACGCCGCCCTCCGGGGGAGGGGGCGTCCGGGGCGCGCGGGTCTGTTCCGTGCTGCTCCGGGGAGCGCTACTCCGGCGCACCGCCCTGCTCGGCGATCTTCTCCCGCACCTCGTCCATGTCCAGTTCCTTGGCCTGCGTGATCAGGCTCTCCAGAGCCTCGGAGGGCAGGGCCCCGGGCTCGTTGTAGATGACGGTGCGCTCGCGCACGATCATCAGGGTCGGGATGGACTGGATCTTGAACTCGAAGGCGAGCTCGCGCTGCGCCTCGGTGTCCACCTTGGCGTGGACGATGTCGGTGTGCTTCTCCGAGGAGGTCTCGAACACCGGGGCGAACTGCCGGCAGGGACCGCACCAGTCCGCCCAGAAGTCGATGAGGACGAAGTCGTTGTCCTTCAGCGTGTCCGCGAAGTTGTCCTTGGTGAGCTCGACCGTGGGCACGTGGTCTCCTGTATCTGTTCGTTGGTTGGTGTCGACCGTCGGCCAACCGCCATCTCTCAGTGCTACAGCGGTCGTGCCCGTTCGTTTGTTCCACATGCCTGCCGGGGCCGGTGAGCCACTCCGCAGACCGGTTGTTTTACGCCATAACACGCCTTACATACCTGTTTGGGAGGAAAGAGGGGTGGCGGCTAGTGTCGACTGGAGGGATGCGGGCCGCGCGCGTCGGGCCCGGGCCGGGTCGGGGGCGAACCCGGGATCTTCCCTGCTGAAAGGGGGCGCGGGATGGGTTCCGAAACCTCTCCGCGGGACACGGCGGGTCCTCCCGTCGACTACCGGTTCACCCTCGCCAACGAGCGCACCTTCCTGGCCTGGGTGCGCACCGCGCTGGCCCTCCTCGCCGGTGCCGTCGCCGTCCTGCACCTGCTCCCGCTCGGCTGGGAGGAGGGGCCGCGTACCGTGGTCGGCCTGCTGCTGGCGGCGCTGGCCGCGGTCATCACCGTCTACGCCCCGCTGCGCTGGTACCGCGTGCAGCGGATCATGAGCCGGGGCGGAGTCCTGAAGCTGAGCGCGCTTCCGCTCGTCACCGCCTTCGCGGTGGGGCTGGTGTGCGCCCTGGTCGTCCTGGGCCACCTGCTGTGACCGCTCCCGTCGAACGCGACGACCCCGGCATGCAGCCGGAGCGCACCCTGATGGCATGGCACCGCACGATCGCCCTGCTGGTCGTGGTGGGGCTGCTGTTCCTGCGCGGGTCCCTGGCCCCCGGCGACCACGCCTTCCCGGAGGCACCGGTCGGGGTGCGCGTGGCAGCGACGGCCGGACTGCTGCTCCTGGCGGCGGTGCTGGCCGCGCACGTGTGGCTGCGGTGGCGGGCCAACGGGCACGGTGCGCGCGCTCCGGGGACCGGGCGGCCTCCGCCGTCCGTGGCGGGCCCGTGGGCGATGGTGCTCCTGTGCGCGGGCGTCCTCGCCCTGAGCTGCGTCCTGGCGCTGACGGTGCTGCTGGCGCCCTGAGACCCCGGTGCCCTTGGGGCCGTGGTGCCTGGTGCCCCGGGGCCGCCGGACGCTCAACCCCGTCGTTCGCGCTGCCCGGGGGCGGACACGACCGTCCATGCCCTTGGCGGGCCTGTGGTCCACCGGTGCCGACCGCCCTCGTGCGGGCATGGGGGAGCACCGGGCCCCGTCGGGGGACAGCGCGACCACCCCGTCGGGGGAAGGGCCGGAGCCGTGGCCCTTCGTCACCTTGTCTCGTGGTCGGTCGGCCGAGGCGGAGAGGGCGCCCCGGACCGGACCCTCCGGTTCGGTTACGCCGGCTGCGGCACGGAGCCGACCGCGCGGCGGTGCTCCATGATCGACCGGATGATGTCGTTGAGGTCGCGCTCGGGCCGGTACCCGATCAGCCGCGCGGCCAGCGAGGTGTCCGGGTAGCGGCGCTGCATGTCCTCGTAGCCCTCGCCGTAGGCCTCCTCGTAGTCGACGTAGGTGACCGCGCTCCTGGAACCCGCCAGCTCCACGACCCGGTCGGCCAGGCCCTTGATGGAGACCTCCTCGTGCCCGCCGAGGTTGACGGCCTGGTTGTAGGCCTCGGGGGTGTCCATGAGCCGCGGGAGCGCGGGCACCACGTCGAACACCGAGCCGAAGCAGCGGCGCTGCGTCCCCGTCCCGTAGACGGTGATGGGCTCGTTCGCCATCGCCTGGTCGACGAAGCGCGGGACGACCATCCCGTACCGGCCCGTCTGGCGGGGGCCGACCACGTTGAAGAAGCGGGTGATGACGCACGGCACGCCCGACTCGACGCCGTGCACGTAGGCGACGAGCTCGTCCAGCCCCTTCGCCGCGGCGTAGGACCAGCGGCTCTTGGTGGCCGGGCCGTAGACGCGGTCGTCGCTCTCCTTGAGCCCGTCGGCGTCGTTCTTGCCGTAGACCTCGCTGGTCGACGCGACCATGTAGGGCACGCGGTGCGCCACGGCCGCCTCCACCACGTTCTCCGTCCCGTGCAGGTTGATCCGCAGGGAGCGCAGCGGGTTGTCGACGATGTTGTACACGCCCACGGCCGCGGCGAGGTGGAACACGGTGTCCGCCGGGGCGACCAGGGAGTCGACCAACTCCCGGTCCAGGACGTCCCCCTCCACGAACCGGAACCCGGGCGAGCCCTGCGCCTGGACCAGATTCGCCAGGGACCCGGTCGACAGGTCGTCCAGGACGGTGACCTGGTGTCCCTGGGCGATCAGGTGGTCGCACAGGTGCGAGCCGATGAAACCGGCTCCTCCGGTGACTACAGCCTTCATGGTTTCCCCTCCACTTAGGTGTTCTCTCTCGCTGCTTCTTGACTGGAAACGGCTTGTGTGCGCGTCGGCGCGCACGGCGAGGCGGCGCGCGGCGCCGCCGGCCGCGGGTTCGGGAGCGCTCAGGCCAGGCAGCGCAGCACGTGGAACCCCTCCCCGAGCGCCACGCCCGCCTGCATGCCCCGCAGGACGGCGAGGCTGCGCAGGGTGGGCTCGGAGCGCGTGTGCGGGTGCTGGTGGGACTGGGACCCGTACAGCTGCATGCCGTGGAGCTTGTCGACCACCTGCACCTCGTCCATTTCCACGATGAGGTTGGGCGGGCACAGCGGCTCCGAGCGCCAGTGGTCGGCGGCCTCCTCGTAGGCCAGCGCCAGGTGCGGGTGGTGGCGCAGTGCGGTGTTGGACGGACGCAGGGCGGTGTGCACCGCCTCGGCCACGGCCCGGTGGTCCTGGTTGTAGCTGGAGTGGTGCGGTCCGAGCACCACGGTCGGGCGGAGCCGCTCGATGGACAGCGGGCTCTCGCGCTCGATCAGCTGGGCGAGGTCCACCCGGGCGACGGAGTCGAGCCTCAGGTGGTACTGGTCGCCGGGCAGTGCCATGTGCCAGTCGTCCCAGCGGAAGTGGTCGGCGACCTTCTTGATCTCCGCGTAGCGCTCCTCCGCGGTGGAGAAGCCCTTGGGAGACATGTCGGCCGTGTCCCCGACGGTGAGGAACTGGACGAACACCTCGGCGCCGGCCGCCTTGGCCTTGCTCATGAGGCCGCCGCAGCCGAGCGTCTCGTCGTCGGGATGGGGCGCGAAGACCAGGATGCGTTCCTGGGACCAGTCCGTCGTCATACCGTTTTCCGTCCTTTGCCTAGAGAGCGATCGGGTTTTTCCCGGGGAGCGACGCCGTGCCCGGTGGCGCGGCGCTGTGGTGGACCCTCGTTCGGGTCAGCTCTGGGTTCTCGCCTGCCTGAGCACGTGCAGTGCCTCCGGGCCGGTGTTGAGGAGAAGGTCGATCGCCGACAGACGAGGGACGAAGTCGGCCGGGTCGCGCCCGTGCTGCGGGTACACCGGGTGGCGGAAGTCCTGCCACCGGACGCCGATCCCGTAGCGGCGCAGGGTCTCGGGATCCAGGTAGTCCCGGGCGCCGTCGCCCGAGAGCATGGTGTGTGCTCCCGTCCTGGCGCAGATCTGGGCGAGGAGCTCGCTCTTGTGCCCGGGGAAGTCCCCGATCTCGCTGGCCAGCAGCAACGGCGTGCCGATCCCGAACCACCGCATCAGCATGCGCGTGGTCGCTATGCACAGGTCCGCGAGACCGTCCCACTCTTCTTCGTACAGGTGGGCGATCTCGTCGCGGTAATCCCTCCAGTAGGGCGCCTTGCGGTAGCAGTGTTCCGCGAGTGTCTTGTAGTGCCTGAGCTTCCAATTCTGGCTGTTGTCAACAATCTTGTCCCGTATGCGGTCGTTCCGGCTTCCCTGGGCGACCGGAACGGTGAGCAGGACGGGTTTTCCGCCACCTCCGACGTAGTTGCGGTTCTGCCAGCCGCGGCGCTCGAACTGGACGTTGTCGAGGATGACGAAACGGTCGCAACGGTCAATTTTATCCAAAAGACCCAGCCACGGCAGGTAGTGCGGCTGGTGCAGTGCCACGGTGCGGACCGCGTCGTCTTGGCTGCTCATGGCGAAGCGACTCCCGGGGCCGGTGGCCTCTGGGATTCGAGTGGAACCGGATGAGGGTGAGGACGGAACGCCGATCACTCCGAGCATTCTCCTTCTCTCCGTTGGTCACTTTCCGCAGATTTTCCCAAGATCTGGACAATGTTGGACAAACCACAGACGAGTCGTAGCTACAGCTCACAAATATCCTCTTATGGTTACCATCTTCCGCAAGCCCGTGTATACGATTTGCGTGGCCTACATAGGACGCGAACCCGGGTGAACCTCTCGGTGTCGTAGGGCGTCAAGATAACACCGACTTTGCGGGTTAATGTCGGTCCGAAACCGAGAACTTCGGAGGGTCCTAGCGCTGTGCGTATCGCACGTTTCATAGGCGGCCTGCTGATCGGGCTCATCGCCCTCGTCCTGGCCGCGGCACTCTTTGTCTACTGGTTCGGCTACGCGACGGACATGGCCGAGGCCGCCGGTCTCGGCGCCCTGGGCTACGCGTTCCTGTGGTTGGCCTTCGGCGCCAACCTGCTGCTGTGGACCGCCATCGGACTCGTGCGCCTGGGCGAGGACTCGGTGCGCGCCGTGTTCCGGTCGCCCAGGGCGGGGCACCGCGGCGCCGTCGGGGGGAAGGCGCGCGAACGCGTCCTGGTGGGCGCGGGCGGACCCGGCGGCGGTACCGCCCTCGCCGAACGGGGCGGTGACGCCGCGGGGGAGGGCGCCTCGGCGGTCGCCGCGGCCCAGGCGGCGGGTCCCGGGCAGGGGGGCGCGTCCCTGGCCGTCATCATCCCGGCGCACAACGAGGAACCCGTCATCGGCGGGGCCATCGCCTCCGCGATGGGGCTGTTCGACCGCTGGGACATCTACGTGGTCTCGGACTCGTCGAGGGACTCCACCGCGCAGATCGCGGCCAAGACCGGTGTGAACGTCCTCGAACTCCTCACCAACCGCGGCAAGGCCGGGGCCATCGAGGCGGTCATCGAGGAGTTCTCGCTGACCGACAACTACGACGGCGTCCTCATCCTGGACGCCGACACCGAACTCGACCCCGGGTACGTGGAGGGCGCCCGGAGGCAGCTGGCCGACCCGTCCGTGGCGGCGGTCGCGGGCTTCGTCGTCTCGGAGTGGAAGCCCAAGGAGCGCGGCTTCGTCGGCCGGATGATCTCGGCCTACCGGGACCGCCTGTACTTCATGCTCCAGTACCTCATGCGCTTCGGGCAGACCTGGCGGCACGCCAACACGGCCTTCATCGTGCCGGGCTTCGCCAGCGTCTACCGCAGCGAGGCGCTCAGGGAGATCGAGGTCAACCCCAAGGGGCTGGTGATCGAGGACTTCAACATGACCTTCGAGGTGCACCACAAGCGTCTCGGCCGGGTCTCGATGAACCCCGACACCAAGGCCTACAGCCAGGACCCGTTCACCTTCCGGGACTACTACAAGCAGGTCACCAGGTGGACGCTGGGCTTCTGGCAGACCGTCCGGCGCCACCGGGTGTGGCCGAGCCTGTTCTGGGCCTGCCTGGCGCTGTACATCCTGGAGGTCGTCCTGGTCTCCGCCGTGCTGCTGGTCACCACCGTGGTCGGCCTGTTCGTCCTCGCGGGGACGCTGGGCGGAGAGTTCTTCCTGAGCCTGCCGTTCGCCGGGGAGGCCTTCACGGCGGTGACGGCCTTCCTGCCGCTGCTGGCGATCGCCATCGGCCTGTTCATCCCGGACTACATGCTCACCTGCCTGATGGCGGCGATCCGGAGGCGGCCGTCCTACCTGGTCTACGGACTGCTCTTCTTCCCGATCCGGCTCGTGGACGCCTACCTCGCGCTGCGGATGATCCCCAAGGCGTGGACCACCGAGTCCGACGGCCGGTGGAGCAGCCCGGACCGCGTCTCGGGCAGGTGATCCGACCTGCGGTGATGTGGGATCGTCCGGCCCCGGGTACCCCAGGCGCCCGGGGTACCGGACAGCGTTTAGGCTGATTTCCGCCCGCCCGTGGACCTGCCTTCCGGGGCGGGGACACAGTCGTCTGAGGGGGATCAGCCGTGGACAAGAGGCGCGTGTCGTTCGCGTTGTACCGGGTGCTCGCGTACGTGACCGGAATCTTCCTGCTGGGCCTGACCTTCGTGGCCATGCCCGCCAAGTACCTGGTCGGGGAGACCGCCCGGTTCTCCCTGGTGGCCGCGCCGCAGGGCCTGGAGCACTGGTTCGGCCCCGAGTCGCCGCTCATGCTCTACATCGCGATGCCGCACGGTTACATCTACATGGCCTACGTCCTCGTGGTCCTGTGGGTGGCCCTGGACCGACGCTGGAGCGCATCCCGCACCCTGGGCGTGGCGCTCGCGGGCACCATCCCCGTGCTCGGCTTCGTGGTCGAGCACCGGATCGTCCGCTCGGAGCAGGCCAAGGACCGCGAGGCCGGACGGGCTCAGGAGCCCGCGACCACGGGCTGAGCCTCCTGGGAGCCGCCCTCGCGCAGCTCCCGGCGCATCAGCAGGATCCAGAAGACCACGGCGGAGACGCCGAACATCGCCCACTGCACGGTGTAGCTGAGGCTGCGCCAGTTGACGGTGAACCCGGTGGGCGGCTCGGGCGGCGGCACCGGGACGAGCGAGGCGGTGGCCGGGTCCGTCTCGGGCAGGGTGACGTAGCCCTCGTAGAGCGGATGGTCCCACTCGTTGACGAGCACGGACGTGGCGATGCGCTCGACCTGGCCCTCGGAGACGTCGACCGGCACGACTCCCTCGGCGCCCACCGGAGGCAGCAGCCAGCCGGTGACGGTGACCTCGCCCCCCGGCGCGGGCGGGATGTCCTGGCCCTCCTCGGCCCAGCCCCGGTTGACGGTGACGGCGGCGCCGCCGTCGGTGACCAGGGGCACGATGACGTCGTAGCCGCGCACGCCGTCCACGACGCGCGGCACCAGCAGCTGGGCGTCGGCGTCGTAGCTGCCGCTGGCCTCCACCGCGCTGTTGGCGAAGGAGTCCGGGTGCATGTACTGGCCCGGTTCGAGCAGGTCCGAGACGGGCACGGCACCGGCCAGGTCCTCGACCGGGTTGGTGATGACCTCGCGGTCGGGTTCGAAGGCGCGGACGAACTGCCAGGCGGTACCGGCGACGCAGACGACGCCGACCAGCACGGCGAGCAGGTGGATGCCGAGCCACCGTGGGCTGAGGAGCGGTGATCTCACCAGACCAGGCTAAGCGCGGTCCCCGAGCGCCCCGCCATGACCCCGGTTTGACGCTCGTCCGCACGCGCTTGGCCCGTTGTCTGCCAAGGAATGACGATCACTTTAAGTAGTTTTCCGTGACTGAGGGTTGTCCTTCGAGGGTGTGGTGGGTAGTGTCTCCATCAACGCGGAACGACGGGGCCGATTCCGCGGCAGGCCTTCAAGGCCGCGACTCCAGGGGGGAGGAGTCGCTGGCCGTTTCCCAGCGCGAGGGTCGCTTCCGTACTTTGAGGGGGGATGCGGAAGCGACCCTCGCCACCTTTTCGGCGGGGCGTTCCCACTGGTCAGTGGGGACGCCCTTCGCCGTTTCCGGTGTCCGTGCGGTATTCCGGAGCGCGAACCTCAACGGGGGCGTGCGCGGAAGTCGGCCCAAAGGTCCACGGCCTGCTCCAGGTCCAGGGCCGCCACCTTCTCGGGAGCCATGCCGACGGTGCGGATGAGGCGTTCGGCCAGCCACTTCGGGACGGGTTCCCTAGGGGGGAGCGGCTCATGAGCCACGCCTCCCGCTGGTGTGCCGAGGCGCTCGATGACGGCCGCGAGCTGTCGGGCTGCGGGGGTTGCGTTCGAGGCCGCATGGACCCGGAGGGAGGCTTCGGCGTAGATCTGGGCGTCCGCACGTTCGCCCACGGCCCAGACCTCGCAGATCTCCACGTTTTTTCCGTCGGTCACGCGGTACACGACACGCCAGGTGTTGCGTCCGACGACCAGCTTGCGGAATCCGGTGAGTTCACCGCCCAGGGGGTATCCGGCTTCCGGGTTGCCCTCCAGGAGGAGAACCTTCCTCAGGACCTTGGGCACGGCGTCCGGGCCGAGCCGCCGCAGATCGTCGATGGCGGCGTCGGGAAACCGAACTCTTCCCGCTCGTGTTTCCCGTCGCCGATACCGCGCTGGATGCCGGGGAAGACGCCCCGTCAGCCCATGCTCTTCTGGCCGTCCAGGGCCTCACGCAGGATGTCGGCGTGCCCGCAGTGCTGCGCGGTCTCGCGGATGATGTGCAGCAGCACGTCGCGGGCGGACCAGGAGGCGCCCTCGGGGAACCACGGCGCGTCCGGGAGCCGGTGGCTGACCTCCAGGTCCGGCAGACCGCCGACGAACGCCTCGGTCTCCCGCGCGGCCAGCGCGTAGTCCGCCAGGACGCTGTCGAGGGTCTCGCCCTCCAGCAGCCGGAAGCTGTCGGCGTGCTCCTCCCAGGTGGCGGGGTCCTCGTAGTCCGCCATCGGGTAGACCTCTCCCTCCCGGACGAACCGGATCCAGTTGCGCTCGGCCTGGGTCACGTGCTTGACCAGCCCGCCGAGGGTCAGTTCGCTCACCGTGGTGCGCCGCGCGGCCTGTTCGTCGTCCAGGCCCCTGACGGTGAAGCGCAGGAAATCGCGCTGGTCCTCCAGGAAGCGCAGGAGGCTCGCGCGCTCCACGTCCACCGTGCTCGTCGCCGTTGTGACCACCATGACCACCGCTTTCTCGCCCTGTCCGACTCGGTACACGAGGACTCTAGAAACCGTGGCGGTCAGTTACTGTCCTCCACTGGACGGAGAACGGGAGAAAACGGTGCGGTCTCGAACGGGGCTCTGCCGATAGCCTGGCGTTCTGGCGACTCGGAGGTTCCATGACCTTGATTCCGCTCCAGTACCGGTTCGACGGACCCCGGCACGCGCCCGTCGTGCTGCTCGTGCCGCCCTTCGGCACCACGATGTCGGTCTGGGAACCGCAGCTGCCCGAACTCACCCGCGACCACAGGGTCCTGCGGGTCAACCACCGGGGGCACGGCTCCTCTCCGGCCCCGGCCGGCCCCTACACCGTCGAAGAACTCGCCCTGGACCTGCTCGGAGTCCTGGAGTCCCAGGGCCTGACCCGGGTCCACGCGGTCGGCGCCGGGCTCGGCGGGGCACTCCTGGTGTGGATCGCGGCCAACTCGCCGCGCACCCTGGAACGCCTCGCGCTGCTGGCCGCGGCGCCCCGCACCCCGCGGACGCACCGGTGGGACCTCCTCGCCTCGCGGGTGCGCTCGTCGGGCCTGGACTCGGTGGCCGGGGACGTGGTGCGGCCCTGGTTCACCCCGGACATGGGCGAGGAGCGGCCGGAGGCCGTGACCCGGTTGACCGAGGAGTTCGGCGGGCTGGACCCGGACGGCTTCGCCGCGACGTGCGACGCGGTGGCCGGGATGGACCAGCGCCACCTGGTGGCCTCCGTGCGGGTGCCGACCCTGGTGGCGTCGGCCGCCCACGACCCGATGCTGCCGCCCGGCCACGGCCGCAGGCTGGCGGACGGGGTCCCCGACGCCCGGTTCGAGGTGGTCACCGGGGCCGCGCACCTGCTCGGGGTGGAGCGCGCGGACCGGGTGAACGAGCTGCTGGTGGAGCACCTGTCCGGCTGAGGAGGACCCGTCCCGGGAGACGGGATCAGACCTCCGCCACGGGGATCAGTGGACTGTTGATCTCCAGCAGGTAGCCGTCGGGGTCGCGGAAGTGCGCAGCGCGGACGCCCCACGCGGTCCAGTCGCGCGGCTCCATCACCTGGCGGGCGCCGTCCGAGACCAGTCTGGCGGCCGTGGTGTCGACGTCGTCCACCTCGAAGATCACCGCGAACCGGTCCTGGTGCGGCAGCGCCGGGTCGGCCGTGTCGGTCTCCAGGGCCTCCGCCATCACCTCACGCTGGTTGATGGCCAGCCGCGTCCCCGACTCGACGTCGAACTCCGCGTAGCGGCTACCCTCGTCCCCGCGCAGCACGGGGAGCTTGAGCACCTCGGAGTAGAAGCGGAAGCAGGCCTCGTAGTCGTTGACGAGGAGCCGGATGTAGCTGCAACGCATGGGGTCTCCTGCCGTTCGGCGTCGTTCTTAGCACCATTGTCCCGTTCCGGGAGTCGCGTGGGGGGTTGTCCACACCCGTTTTTCCTCTTCCCCAGCACCGTGTTCGAAACGCGTTTCCCGCGTCGCCGCCCGGGTTCCTCCGCCTGGGCCACCGGTGCGCCGTGCTTCGTGGTCCGCCTTCGGTCCGGTGTCGTAGCCCCTGTTGTTCATTATGTAGTACATGTACTATCAAAGGCAGTAGTTCGATGACGGGATGGAGAACCGGTGTGATGAGTGCGGATGTCCGGTCGGGCACCGAGGCACAAGCTGAGGCGGCCCGGGAGAAGGCGGTGAAGCGTGCCCGCTGAGAGCGACGGGACGACCGGCCGCCGTCCCAGGGCCGCGGCCGGAGGCGGCGAGGCCGTCCACAACCGGATCGCGATGCTCAGGGCGGAGCGCGACGTGTCCCGCCGCCAGCTGGCCGAGGCCCTGGGCGTGCACTACCAGACGGTCGGCTACCTGGAGCGGGGCGAGTACAGCCCTAGCCTCCACCTGGCACTGCGCATCGCGCGCTACTTCGAGGTTCCGGTGGAGGTCGTCTTCTCCACCGAACCCTTCCCCCGCATCGGCCAGTAGCCCCCCGAACCCGAGGAGACCCCCGTATGTTCGTCAGTAAGCCCAGTCCGCAGAAGCAGGAACGCCTCCGCGCCCTGGTCGAGAACCCGCGCCGCCGCCGGTTCTGGGCCGCGCGGTCCCGCCGCCGCCAGGCGGTGGTCGCGTTCGCGCTCGCCATAGTGCTGGCCGCCGCCCTGTTCTCAACCGCGGTGGTGGCCGGACCGCCGTCGTCCACCGTGCTGGTGATCGGTTTCGCCCTGTCGCTGGGCGCGTCGACCGTAATCAGCACGCACATCAACATCGCCGCGCGCTGGGTGGTCGGCTACGAGGGCGTGGACGAGTTCCAGCGGGCGGAGATGGATCACGCCGCCCACGTGGGCCACAACGTGACCGCGGCCCTGCTGGTCCTGCTGATCGCGGTGACCTGCGGCTTCGGTGGCTGGCTCTCCCTGGGCCACATGGACGCGCGGATCCCGCTCGCCGTCCTGGTGCCGTTGGTGATCCTCGCGACTTTCTGCCACACGGCCTTCCCCGCCTGCTACCTGGCCTGGACCCGTCCGGACGAGATCCCCGACGAGGAAGACACGGACGACGAGGATGCGTGACAGCTGGGGCTCGCAGGGAACGCCCAAGCCCTTCCCCCGCATCGGCCAGTGACCCGAAGGAGTCCCCCATGTTCCTGTCCAACATCCTCCCGAAGCTGCGCTCCACCCAGATCCGGGAGGACCGTGAACGCGCCGCCCGGCCGAGCGCGGAGAACCCGGAGCATCGCGGGTCCGAGGAGAAACCGAAGCTCCGCAGGCTCCGGGCCTCGCGGTCCCGGCGGCGGCGCCACACGGTGCTGGCCGTGCTGCTTTTCCTAGCTGCCACGGTGCTCATGACCGCCACCCTCTTCCAACCCGGCACGACGCTGACGATGACCGTGCTGGTGCCCGCCTACCTCGTGCTCCTCGTCGCCGCGTTACTGGTCAACACGCGGCTGAGCCGGGCCACGGGAGTGGCGGCCGGTTACCGCAACCTGGACGAGCGCCAGCGCGCCGAACTGGACCGGGCCACCCGGCTCGGGCACAGGGCGACGTCGGCGCTCATCTTCGCGCCGTTGCTCGTGATCCTGGTGCTGGAGGGGCCCACACCCGATCACCTGTACTTCCCGGAGGAGCTGTTCATGCCCGTGCTGTGGGTGATCTACGTGGCCCACGTCGCGGTCCCCACCCTGTACCTGGCCTGGACGCAGCCGGACGAGATCCCCGACGACGCGGACGACGAGGACGCGTGACAGTCAAGGAAGCGCGCACGGACTTTCTTCGCTTCCCACATGACCGGGTGAAAAATCTGATAATCAGATACCATGTTGGCCATGCGTACGATCACCGCGACCGAGGCCGCGAGAAAGTTCTCGGAACTCCTTGACGCCATCGAGAGCGGTGAGCGGGTGACCATTACCAGGGGCAAGCGCCCTGTCGCCGTCATGGCGCCAGCTCCTCGCTACACGGGCGCCGACCTGCGTGCCGCCCTGGAGAAGATCGAGCCGTTGGACGACGATTTCGAGCGTGACGTGCTCAGTGCGAGGTCGTTCGTCGACGACAAGGTGAGGAACCCGTGGGACGACGTCTGATCCTCGACACGAACATGCTCATCGCCTACGTGAGGGGCGGGCTCGACCGGTCGGTGTTCGATGACGACGAACTCGCGATCGCCGCGGTCACGGTAGCCGAGTTCCGTGTCGGGATCGAACTGGCCGGTACAGCGAAGCGCGCGGCTGCGCGTTCCTGGGTCCTGGCCGAGATCCTCACCTACACGGAAGTTCTCGACTATACGGAGGCGACCGCCGTTCACCACTCCACGCTGCTCGCGCACACCATCAGTGCCGGACTCAAGCGGGGCGCACTCGACCTCATCATCGCCGCCCACGCGGCGCAGACGGGGAGAACCATCGTGAGCCGGGACGCCAAGGCGCGTTTCGACGGCCTTCCGGGAGTCCTGGCCACAGAGGCCAGCTAGGGAGTCAGAGGATGTCCGGGCCCGCCCAGCCGTAGGTGTCGCGCTCGCGGACCCGGGCCAGCTCGTCCTCCGACAGCACGCGGGGCTCGCCGATCTGCCGGGCCCTCAGGTACGCGCCGCTGAGCCAGTCGAGCAGCCGCAGGTTCTCCAGCGCGTGCCCCAGGTCGCGGCCCAGGGCGAGGCCGCCGTGGTCGGCGAGCAGCGCGGCGTCGCGGCCCTTGAGCGCCTTGACGGCGTGGTCGGCGATCTCGCCGGTGCCGTAGGTGGTGTAGGGGGTGACGGCGATCGCCCCGCCCAGACCGGCGGCGCGGTGGTGGATGGCGGGGAGCTCGGCCAGGACCGAGGACACCGCGACGGTGTCGGCCGTGAACGCGTTCACCACGGCGGTGACGTCGCGGTCGTGCTCGGCGGCCAGACGGTGCACGGCCATGTGCAGGGTGGCCTCGGCGGCGGGGTCGCGCCTTCCCTCCAGCACGCGGTCGTCGAGCGACATCACCGGGCAGTCGGCGGGCTGGATCTGGTCGAGGCAGACACCGTGGGGAGTGACGACCACCAGGTCGCCGCTGCGGACGCTGACGGTCCCCGACTCGCCGGGTGCGGTGCCCGTGCCCGCGGCGAGTGCGCGGGCGGTCAGACACACGTCACGGCGTTCCTGTTCGAGCAGCATGCCTTCCTCAAGGGGTGCGCGGTGGGCGCGGTCCGTGCCGCGGGGGCTCGGGAGTCCGGACGAACCCGCTTAGGTATGCCTCAACTAAGGAGGCACACCTCAATGTACGTCAAACTCTCGTCCCCGTCTTCCCCAGGTGCGGGTGTCCGACCCCTCACCCGGTTGTCACCCGGAGTAGTTGTTGGCCCGGGTGTGACGTGGGCCGGACCACGGGCGACTCCGCTGGGTCAGGTTGTTCGCACAGCTCAGTCCGGTCTCCAGGGCGGATACGACTGAAGAGACTGATGAGACGAGGCTGTTTGTGGCTAACGATCTTGGGCAAACCGGACCCGTGAACGAACTCTACGTAACCCTGCCGTCCGTGCCGTACCTGTCGGAGCCGGGGTCGGCGACGGCCACCAGCCTCTACATCGACGGTCGGTGGCGGGCGGCCGGGAACGGCCGGGTGCGAGAGATCCTGAACCCCGCCGACGCCTCCGTCCTGACCATCGTCAGCGAGGGAGGAAGGGCCGACTCCGAGGAGGCCATCGCCGCGGCCCGCCGCGCCTTCGACGGCGGGGAGTGGCCCCGCACCCCCGCCGGGGAGCGCGGACGCGTCCTCGACCGCATCGCCGACCTGCTCCAGCGCGACCGCGAGGAGATCGCGGTCATGGAGTCCCTCGACACCGGCAAGACCATCGAGGAGGGCGGGATCGACGTCGACGACGTCACCAACGTCTTCCGCTACTACGCGGGCCTCGCCGACAAGGACGCGGGCCGCCTGGTCTCCGCGCCCGAGGGCGTGCACAGCAAGGTGGTCCACGAACCCGTCGGCGTCTGCGGCATGATCACCCCCTGGAACTACCCCCTGCTCCAGCTCGCCTGGAAGATGGCCCCGGCCCTGGCCGCGGGCAACACCATGGTGGTCAAGCCCAGCGAGATCACGCCGGTCACCACCGCCAAGCTGGTGGAGCTCACCACCGAGGCGGGCGTCCCGGCGGGTGTGGTCAACCTGGTCACGGGCAGCGGCCCCGACGCGGGCGCCCCGCTGTCCGAGCACCCCGACGTGGACCTGGTCTCCTTCACCGGCGGTCTGGCCACCGGCAGGCGGATCATGGCGGCGGCCTCCGAGACGGTCAAGAAGATCGCCCTGGAACTCGGCGGCAAGAACCCCAACATCATCTTCCCGGACGTGGACCTGGACACCGCCGTGGACTACGCGCTCAGCGCCGCGTTCTTCCACTCCGGACAGGTCTGCTCGGCCGGGGCGCGCCTCATCGTGCACAACGACATCCACGACGCCTTCACCACCGAGCTCGCCCGCCGCGCCGAGGCCATCCGCATCGGCCGCGGCCAGGACGAGGGCGTGCGCTGCGGCCCGCTGGTGTCGGCCGAGCACCGCGCCAAGGTGGAGGCCGCGGTCGCGCGCGGCGTCGAGGAGGGCGCCCGGATCATCGCCGGGGGCAGGCGGCCCGACGACCCGGACCTCGCGCAGGGCTACTTCTACCGGCCCACCGTGTTCGTGGACTGCGACCGCGCCATGGACATCGTCCAGACCGAGGTGTTCGGCCCGGTCGTGACCGTGGAGCGGTTCGAGACCGAGCGGCAGGCCGTCGAGCTGGGCAACGACACCGACTACGGCCTCTCCGGCGGAGTGTGGACCGACGACACCGCCCGCGGTGAGCGCGTCGCGGCCGCCCTGCGTCACGGCACCGTCTGGATCAACGACTACGGCCCCTACTTCCCCGGCGCCGAGTGGGGCGGCTACGGCCGCAGCGGCATCGGCCGTGAACTCGGGCTCGCGGGCCTGGACGAGTACCGCGAGGCCAAACACGTCTACCGCAACCTGTCCCCCGAACCGCAGCGCTGGTTCGGCTGACGGTGTCGAACGACGAGAGGAACCGGACCGTGGACCCGACCGAGAGCACCTATGACTACGTGATCGTGGGGGGCGGCACCGCGGGATCGGTGATCGCCAACCGGCTCACCGAGGACCCCGGCGTCACCGTGTGCCTGGTCGAGGGCGGTCCCGACGACCGCGACCTGGAGCACGTCCTGCGCCTGCGCGACTGGCTGAGCGTCCTGGACGGGGAACTCGACTACGGCTACACCACCGTCGAGCAGCCGCGCGGCAACTCCCACATCCTGCACTCCCGGGCCCGCGTGCTCGGCGGGTGCTCCTCGCACAACACGCTCATCAGCTTCCGGCCGTTCGCCGAGGACCTCGACGACTGGGTCGCGGCGGGCGCCGAGGGCTGGGACAACGCCACCGTGCAGTCCTACGCGGACCGGATCAAGTGCAACATCGTCCCGGTCGCCGAGAAGGACCGCAACACCATGGTCAAGGACTGGGTGGCCTCGGCGGCCGAGGCGGCCCACGTGCCGGTGGTGGAGGACTTCAACGCCCTGACCTCCCACGGGGGCGGCTTCGCGTGCGGGGCGGGCTTCCTGTCCATCGCCTACGACCCCTACACCGGCCACCGCTCCTCGGCCTCGGTGGCCTACCTCCACCCGATCATGGACGTGCGCGACAACCTCACCGTCATGCTGGAGACCTGGGTCGACCGGCTGCTGTTCGACGGCGACCGCGCCACGGGGGTCAGCGCCACGGCCAAGGACGGCACGCGCGCCACCGTCAGCGCCCGCCGCGAGGTGATCCTGTGCGCGGGAGCGGTCGACTCGCCCCGGCTGCTCATGCTCTCGGGGGTCGGCAACGCCGAGGAACTGCGCGAGGCGGGCGTCGAACCCCGTCACGACCTGCCCGGCGTCGGCGAGAACCTGCTCGACCACCCCGAGTCGATCATCATGTGGGAGACCAGCAGGCCGGTCCCGCGGAACACGGTGATGCACTCCGACGCGGGCCTGTTCGTGCAGCGCGACGACTCCGACCCGCGCCCGGACCTGATGTTCCACATCTACCAGGTCCCCTTCGACGACAACACGAAGCGGCTGGGCTACGAGTCCCCGCCCGACGGACGCGCGGTCTGCATGACGCCGAACATCCCCCGCGCGCGCTCGCGCGGCAAGCTCAGCCTCACCAGCGGCGACCCCCGCGAGAAGCCCGCGCTGGACTTCCGGTACTTCACCGACCCGGAGGGCTACGACGAGAGGACGATCGTGGAGGGGCTCAAGATCGCCCGGGAGGTCGCCGCCACCGAGCCGTTCCGGTCCTGGATCGCCCGGGAGGTCGCCCCCGGTCCCGGCGTCCAGAGCGACGAGGAGCTGTCCGAGTACGGCCGCCGCGCCGCCCACACCGTCTACCACCCGGCGGGCACCTGCCGGATGGGCGCCGCCGACGACGACGGCGCCGTGGTCGACCCGCGCCTGCGCGTGCGCGGGCTGCGCGGCCTGCGGGTGGCCGACGCGTCGGTGTTCCCGACGCTGCCGACGCCCAACCCCATGGTCATGGTCCTGGCCCTGGGTGAGCGCGCCGCGGACCTCATCCGCCAGGACGCCCTGGCCGGGGAGGACACCACGGACGGCTGAGCCGACCAGGGTGAGCGGCCGGGACGGGGAAGGACTTCCTGTCCCGGCCGCTTTCCCGTGATTCCGCAAAAGTAGTACCGGCGGTGCTACTCGCTGCCTATCATGGGGGCATGTCTGCTGAGAAGCTCTCCGTGTCCCTTGACTCCGAGACCGTCGCCCGGGCCCGGCGCGCGGCCGACCGGGACGGCGTCCCGCTGTCCAGATGGCTGGACAGGGCGGCGAGGCGGGCGGCGGACCTGGAGGAGGCCCGGATCGCCCTCGAAGAGCACTTCGCCGTGTTCGGTGAGCCCACGGCCGAGGCGGAGGCGGAGGCGCGGTCGGTGATCGAGGCGACCGGCATCGGCCGTCCGGTCCCGGCGGACGACGACCGCGCCAACCAGGCGGCGCTCGCCCACCTTGACCGTTACGGCGAAGCGGGTGACGAATGAGGGTGCTGCGTCCACGGGGACTCGTGCTCGACGCGGGTGCTCTGCGTGAGGCAGAGGCGAACCCCAGGGGAATGGTGTGGTCACTGTGCCGCGAGGAGAACCGGGCCGGACGCCAGCCCCTGGTTCCCACGACTGTGCTGGCCCAGATCTGGCGGGGCGGCGCGCGCCAGGCCGGACTCGCCCACGTGGTGAAGGGCTGCGAGGTGGTCGGGGTCGACGATCCGACGGCCCGCCGGATCGGCAAGCTCCTGGGCGTCTCCGGCACGAGCGACATCGTGGACGCCATGGTGGTCCTGGTCGCCATGGAGACGGGGGCGACGGTCCTCACCTCCGACCCGGTGGGCATCGGCAAGATCGCCGAGGCCGTGAAGGCCCGGATTCCGCTGGTCACCGTGTGACCGACCGGTGCGCCGCCTCACCGAGCACGGACTGCTCGACGCGTTCCGGGACGCGCGCCCCTTCCCCACCCTGCCGGGGGAGACCGGCTCCGACCAGCAGATCGACCACGTCCTGCACACCGGGGACCTGGTGCCGAGCGATCCGGCCAACCCGGACGTGCCCCACTCCGACCACCGGCCGGTGGCCGTCACGCTGACCCCCGTGACCTGACCGTCAGGGAGAGGGGTGCTCGTGCCTGCGGCGCCTGGACACCCAGTACACGTTCACGCAGGCGGCGACGAAGCCCACGCCGAGCAGGACGACCAGCCAGATCTGGTCGGTCCACACGTACGCGGCGATCGCGCCGACCAGCAGTACCAGGGCGCCGAACACGGCCAGCACCGCACGGAAACCCAGGGCGCTCGCCGGACGCTCGTGGCTGCCCAGGGGGCCCTTCAACCTGTCGCGTCGCATGACGTCCGCTCCCTTCCGTCGCCGTACGCTCCCGGTTCCCGCGTGTGCCGCGGCGGGTCCAGGTTCACCTGTTCCTTCCCGGTCCCCTACCCAGCCAGCGGCAACCACGCGGAAAACCTGAAATGACGAGATTCTCGCGAGTGGTCAGTCGAGGACGGCATAGGTGCGTCATATATTGGAAAACGTCTGACAAGGATGTGGCGCGGTCATACGCTGAGGAGCGTGGACACCATGGTGAGCGACCAGAGAATCACGATTCGCGAACTCCAGCGCAATGCTGCCGACGTCTTCGACCGTGCGCGACGCGGAGAGACCTTCACGGTCACCAAGCACGGCGAGGTCGTCGGCCGCGTCTTTCCTCCCGATCCCGCTGAGGAGGCGCTGACACGGGCAGTGGACCGTGGACTTATCGATCCGCGCGATCTCGAGGCACTACCCGCAGCCGGTGAAGCGGTCGACATGCCCAGAGAGGGCTCACCTCCCCACACCCGCTTGGCCACAGACGCCTTGGCGGAACTCCGTGCTGAGGACGGCGACCGGTGATGTTCGTTTACCTGGACACTTGCGCGGCGCTCAAGCTCTTCAAGGAAGAGGTCGAGTCCGACGCACTGGAGACATGGCTGAACGAACACGCCGAAGAACGCCAGATCACCAGCTATCTGGCCCGCACCGAGCTACGGCGTGCTCTGCACGCGGTCGGTGCCCGTCAGGACACCTTGACGCGAGCGGACGCCTGGCTGTCCCGGACCGCTCACCTGCGTATGCCCGCCGAGGTTTTCGACACCGCGGGAGGGCTGGCCCCGGGGACGCGGTTGAGGTCCCTCGACGCCCTGCACGTTTCCTGCGCGCTGGGGCTCGGAGCCGCGCTGACCGCCTTCGTGACCTACGACAAGCGGTTGGCCGAGGCGGCGGAAACAGCGGGTCTACCAGTGGTCGCTCCTTCCCCCTGAAGAGACGAAGGTCGGCTGAGACGACGCGGCGGGGGCGCCCCGAAGGACGCGCCCCCGCCGCGGACAGGCAGTGCTACACCCCGTTCATCAGGGCGGGCAGGGCCGCCTCGTAGGAGGCGCGCAGCTCGGTCAGCGCGACCTCCACGGCGCCGCCGGGGTGCGTGACCGAGAGGATCTCGCCGCCCACGACGCCGATCTGCTCCACCGGCACGCCGTGCTCGTTGGCCAGCGCCACGAACGCCTCCTCCTCGCCCGGCCGCACCGCGACGACCGCGCGGGCGCCGGACTCGCTGAACAGGGCGGTGAACACGTCCCCGTCCACGGTCACCCGCACGCCCCGGCCGCCGCGCATCGCCGACTCGGCCAGCGCGACCGCCAGCCCGCCGTCGGACAGGTCGTGCGCGGCCTCGGCGAGGCCGCGCTCGGCGGAGGCGGCCAGCACCTCGCCCAGGGCGGCCTCGGCGGCCAGGTCCACCCGCGGCGGCAGCCCGCCCAGGTGGCCGTGGACCGTGTCGGCCCACGCCGAGCCGCCGAACTCCGGCCGGGTCTCGCCCAGCAGGAACACCCGGGCGCCGTCGGTGTCGAACGCCGTCCGCAGCCGGGTGCGCACGTCGTCGATCACGCCGAGCACACCGATCACCGGGGTCGGGTTGATCGCCACGTCACCGGTCTGGTTGTAGAAGCTCACGTTTCCGCCGGTCACCGGGGTGCCCAGCTGCTGGCAGGCGTCGGCCAGCCCACGGGTGGACTCGGCGAACTGCCACATCACCCCGGGGTCCTCGGGCGAGCCGAAGTTGAGGCAGTTGGTCACCGCCAGCGGGCGCGCGCCCGTCGCGGCGACGTTGCGGTAGGCCTCGGCGTAGGCCAGCTGCGTACCCGCGTACGGGTCCAGCCGGGTGAAGCGGCCGTTGCCGTCCGTGGACAGGGCCACGCCGCGGTGGGAGTCGTCGGAGACGCGGATCATCCCGGCGTCGTGCGGGGTGGAGACCACCGTGTCGCCGCGCACGTAGCTGTCGTACTGCTGGGTGACCCACGTCGGGTCGCCCACGCCCGGGGCGCCCAGCACGCGCAGCACCTGCTCGCGCATCTCGGCGTCGCCGGAGGGCCGGGCCAGCTTCCCGGCGTCGTCGGCCTGGAGCGCGTCCTGCGAGGCCGGGCGCGCGTACGGGCGCTGGTAGACGGGGCCCTCGTCGGAGGCGGTCCGCGGCGGCATGTCCACCACGGTCTCGCCGTGCCAGGTCATCACCAGGCGGCCGCCGCGCTCGGCCTCCTCGGGGGTCACGTCGGTGACCTCGCCGATCTCGGTGGCCAGGATCTGCCACTTGTCGCAGATGGCCAGGAACTCGTCCAGCTTCGCGGGCTCGACGATCGCCATCATGCGCTCCTGCGACTCGCTCATGAGGATCTCCTCGGGAGTGAGCCGGTGGTCGCGCAGCGGAACCCGGTCCAGCTGGACGCGCATGCCGCCGGTGCCGCCCGCGGCGAGCTCGGTGGTGGCGCAGGACACGCCCGCCGCCCCCAGGTCCTGGATGCCGACGACCAGGTCCTTCTCGAACAGCTCCAGGCTGCACTCGATGAGCAGCTTCTCCATGAACGGGTCGCCGACCTGCACGCTGGGCCGCTTGGCGTGCGACTCGTCGTCGAAGGTGGCGCTGGCCAGCACCGAGGCGCCGCCGATCCCGTCGGGGCCGGTGGTGGAGCCGAACAGCACCACCTTGTTGCCCGGGCCGGGCGCCTGCGCCAGCTTGATGTCCTCGTGTCGCATCACGCCGATGCACAGGGCGTTGACCAGCGGGTTGCCGATGTACCCGGGGCCGAAGCCGATCTCGCCGCCGATGTTGGGCAGGCCCAGGCAGTTGCCGTAGAAGGAGATGCCCGACACCACACCGGGCAGCACCCGCTTGGTGTCGTCGGCGTCGGCCGGGCCGAACCGCAGCGCGTCCATCACCGCGACGGGACGGGCGCCCATGGTGAGGATGTCGCGCACGATGCCGCCCACGCCGGTGGCCGCGCCCTGGTGCGGCTCCACGTAGGAGGGGTGGTTGTGCGACTCGATCTTGAACGTGACCGCGCGGCCGTCGCCGACGTCCACCACGCCCGCGTTCTCACCCATGCCGACGAGCAGGGCGTCGTTCTCGGGCGCCTTCTCCCCGAACTGGCGCAGGTGCACCTTGGACGACTTGTAGGAGCAGTGCTCGCTCCACATGACCGAGTAGATGGCCAGCTCGGCGGAGGTGGGGCGGCGGCCCAGGATCTCGCGTACCCGCTCGTACTCGTCCTTGGCCATGCCCAGTTCGGCGTACGGCTGGGGTGTGTCGGGGTTGTCGTGCGCCACGGCGACGGTGTCGAGACCAGGTGCTTCAGACATGCGTGGTTCCGTTCGGGATGTGCGGGTGGAAGCCGGGCCGTGGCGTCCGACCAACGGCGCGGAAGGTCGGGTCAGGGCGTTTCGGGCCCGCTCGCGTCGCCGAGCATCAGCGTCGCCGGGGACTCGGGTTCGTCGTGGGCGGAGGTGTCGGCCAGTATGTGGTCGCCGTCACTGAGGAAGATCTGCTCCTCGGGCGCTCCCTGGGGCTCCTGCTCCTCCCAGCCCTGGCCGAGGAGGTGGGTGACCACCGTGTCGACGGTCTCGCGCGAGTCCTCGGTCAGTTCCCCGTCCTCGGTCACGACCATCACCAGCCGGACGCACTCGGCACCCTCGCAGTAGACGTCGGCCTCCGGGTCGGAGACGTAGGTCAGACCGGAGGGCGCCTGGCCGAGCACGTCCACGTCCGGCGGAGGATTCTGGGACGGGGCGCCGTCCTGGCCCCCGTCCGGCTGACCCTGGGGAGGGGGCGAGGCGACGGGTGCCGAGCCGATGGCATTGAACAGGCCGATGCCCGCGGACACCACCAGTCCGACGACGACCAGCCCGACGAGGACGAACATCGTCCTTCTGGAGCGCAGCAGCCCCATCATCGGCCAACCCTCCAGTTCGGGATACGGCTCAGGCGTTCACCGGCGAACCGGCGGCCAGGTGGGCGAGGATCGAGGAGAAGAAGCCCAGGCCCTCGTCGGAGGGGCCGGTGAGCGGTTCGACGGCGTGCTCGGGGTGCGGCATGAGGCCGACGACGTTCCCGTGCTCGTTGGTGATCCCGGCGATGTCGCGGCGGGAGCCGTTGGGGTTGCCGCCGACGTAGCGGACCACCACGCGGTCGGTGGCCTCCAGCTCGTCCAGGGTGTGCTCGTCGGCGACGTAGCTGCCCTCACCGCTCTTGAGCACCACCAGGACCTCCTGGCCCTCGGTGTAGGCGCCGGTCCACGCGGTGCCGGTGTTCTCCACGCGCAGCACCTGGTCGCGGTTGACGAACCGCAGCGAGGAGTTGCGGGTCAGGGCGCCGGGGAGCAGGTGGCTCTCGCACAGGATCTGGAAGCCGTTGCAGATGCCCAGAACCGGCAGCGCGCCCGAGCGGGCGGCCGGGACCAGCTCCGACATCAGGGGGGCGAACCGGGCGATGGCGCCGCAGCGCAGGTAGTCGCCGTAGGAGAAGCCGCCGGGCAGGACCACGGCGTCGACGCCCCTGAGGTCGGCGTCCGCGTGCCAGAGCGAGACGGGTTCGGCACCCGCCAGCGCGACCGCGCGCGCGGCGTCCTTGTCGTCGAGGGAGCCGGGGAAGGTGACGACGCCCACACGGGCTGTCATGAGCACACTCCGAGAGATCGGGTCGAGTCCGTCCCCGCGTGCACGGGGAGCGTACGGCGAGGAGACGCCGTTGCCTGGCCCCGTCGCTGGGGACGGTGCGTCCGCACTTCGCAGCGTACCCGCTCACCTGTGGTCGGGTACGACAGCGGATCCCCTCGGAGGCCCTCCGCTTGGAGGATGCTCCAAGCTCCCGCGGTCACGCACCGCGTCCCGGTGTGGCATTCCACAGGCAAAGCCGACGGCGCGGGGAGGCCCCTGTGGTGTGCGTCACGGGGCCGGGGGACACGCGGCTCGGCCGACTCACATCAGGGCGTAGCGCTGGGCCGGCACCCGCTCGGCGGCGTCTGCCTCCGGCGGTCCGTCGCACGCCGTGAGCCGCTTGCGCAGCAGGACCGTCGTCCTTGGCTCCCCCTCGAAGGCGACCTCGTCCATGAGGTAGCGCATCAACAGAATGCCCCTGCCCGATTCCGCTTCCAGACCGGGGAGGGGCGTGTGGTCGGTGGTGAACCGCTCGGCGAGCGCCACGGGATCGGGCGCTCTCCCGGTATGGGATATCCGCAGTTCACACCATCGCCCGCCCATCTCCGCCTCGACCCTGTAGTCGCGGGCGGGCCCGCCGTGGTCGATCGCGTTGGCACAGGCCTCGGAGACGGCCAGGAGGATGTCGTCGACGCAGTCCCCGCACACCCCCGCGCGAACGAGGAGAGTGCCCAGGACATCGCGAGCGACGGCGACCGTGTACGCCTGCCTAGGGAGGGAGATCGAGAAATCGGCGTCCATTCGTACACCTCTCGTACTCCGTTGTCGTGTTCATCCCGGCATGTTAGGAACCTTCCCCGAGGGTGGACGGAGTAAAACGAACAGCCGTGTCCCCGGCGGGGACACGGCTGGTTTTCTCCGGCACTTCGGGCACGTCGGACACCGTGCGGGCGAATTCTCACGGATTTCCCGCGGGTTGCACGCGATGGCGGACTTCGGGGGGCGGCGCGGCACGAGGGGTGCCCCGGATCACACGCGCGGGGTCAGTCCTCCACGCGCACGCTGTACTCCTCGATGACGGTGTTGGCGAGGAGGGTCTCGGCCAGGCGGCGGACGTCGGCGAGCTTGGCCTCGTCCACCGCGCCCTCCACCTCGACCTCGAAGCGCTTGCCCTGGCGGACCTGCTCGATCCCCTCGAAGCCCAGCCGGGAGCAGGCCCCGGCGATGGCCTGGCCCTGGGGGTCCAGGATCTCGGGCTTGAGCATGACGTCAACAACGACGCGGGCCACAGGGTCCTCCACAAGGAAAAGGGGTGTGCCGCACGTGCCTGCGGCGGGCGGGCCGCCTCCCCGGACCGGCGGGGAGAGGGACGACGCAAGCGTACGGCACGCGCAAACGGGTAGGCATCCTGACCAGGAGGCGCGCCGGGCCTTTACCTCACGTTGAACAGTACGGGTGACCGTTTCGGGGGCCCCGTGACTCGTATCACGTGGATTGATGTCATCATTGGAGGCGTGCGGCGGCGTCTTACACAGTGGAAGTGACCGTCCGGTCGTCCTGAGGGGGAATCTTGACGACTATCGAAATGGACCAGGCCTCCACGACCGGTGGGACCCGCGACGGGGAGCAGACGCTGGACTTCGCCACCGCGGTGACACCGTTCGCCGAGCAGCTCTACCCCACGGCCCTGCGGATGACCCGCAACCCCGCCGACGCGGAAGACCTCGTTCAGGAGACCTTCGCCAAGGCCTTCGCGAATTTCCACCAGTTCCGTGCGGGTACGAACCTGCGAGCCTGGCTCTACCGAATCCTGACCAACACCTTCATCAACAGCTACCGCAAGAAGCAGCGCGAACCGCGCCAGGAGACCACCGACGAGATCAAGGACTGGCAGCTCGCCGCCGCCGAGGCGCACACGTCGTCCGGCATGAGGTCGGCCGAGAACGAGGTCCTGGACCACCTGCCCGACTCCGACATCAAGCAGGCGCTCGCCCGCCTGCCCGAGGAGTTCCAGGAGGTCATCTACCTCGTCGACATCGAGGGCTACGCCTACAAGGAGGTGGCCGAGCGCATGGGGACGCCCCTGGGGACGGTGATGTCCCGACTGCACCGCGCCCGCCGCCAGCTCCGCGAGATGCTCGCCGACTACGCCCGCGACCGCGGGGTACGCGTTCCCAGCGCCGGATAGGGACCCCCGCCGACGGGCCGGAACCCCGTCGTGCGCGCCCGTGTCCAGGACCGCCCCCGTGGCCCGGTCCGGGCCGCGCCGCCCCTGTCCCCGAAATCGTCCGACGACCGGAGGAATCCCGCCCGCCGGGGCCGGTTCCTCCCATCCGCTCCCCACACGACCAGCCCTCGCACTTCCGACACGCCGGGACGGCCCCGTTCGACGGGGCCGTCCCGGCGTTGTGCGCCCGTCGCCGCCCGGCGTCCACACCGCTGTGGTGGAGCCTTGCCAATGCTAGGAAGCCCTGCTAATCGCCCTGGTGGGGGATCGGGGATCATGGGGCGCGCAGCTGAAAAGGTGGCGCTGAGGGCTTGCGCTCTCCATGGTGAGGTCTGTCACGATATGGAGAGGGCTGTCCGACTCCCGCCCACCACCCCGGGTGGGACGAGGACCGTGATTCGGCCGATCAGCGTTCACCCACGCGAATTCGGCCCCGAGAACCCGAGGGAGCAACGTGTCGGACACGACCGTGCACGAGGAACCGGAGCTGATCCAGCTCCTGACACCGGAAGGGGAGTTGACGGGGCACCCCGACTACCCCCTGGACATCAGCGCGGAGGAGATCCGCGCCCTGTACCGCGACCTGGTCCTGGTGCGCCGGGTCGACAGCGAGGCGGTCTCCCTCCAGCGCCAGGGCGAGCTGGGCCTGTGGGCCTCGCTGCTGGGCCAGGAGGCCGCGCAGATCGGCTCCGCACGCGCGCTGCGCGCGAACGACATGGCGTTCCCCTCCTATCGCGAGCACGGCGTCGCCTGGTGCCGGGGCATCGAGCCCCGGGAGCTGCTCGGCATGTTCCGCGGCGTCACCAACGGAGGCTGGGACCCCCACGAGCACGGCTTCCACCTGTACACGATCGTCATCGGCAGCCAGGCACTGCACGCCACCGGCTACGCCATGGGCGTCCAGCGCGACGGCGCCGTCGGCGAGGACGGCACCGCCGTCATCTCCTACTTCGGCGACGGGGCCACCAGCCAGGGCGACACCAACGAGGCGTTCAACTTCGCCTCGGTCAACAACGCCCCGGTGGTCTTCTTCTGCCAGAACAACCAGTGGGCGATCTCCGAGCCGCTGGAGCGCCAGGCCCGCGTGCCCATCTACCGGCGCGCCGCCGGGTTCGGCTTCCCCGGCCTGCGCGTGGACGGCAACGACGTCCTGGCCTGCCTGGCCGTGACCCGCGCCGCCCTGACCAACGCCCGCGAGGGCAACGGCCCCACGCTCGTGGAGGCGTTCACCTACCGGATGGGCGCCCACACCACCAACGACGACCCCACCCGCTACCGCGCGTCGGCCGAGCTCGACGAGTGGAAGGCCAAGGACCCGATCCTGCGGGTCCGCCGCTACCTGGAGCGGGGCGGCCACGCCGACGAGGGGTTCTTCGCGTCCGTGGACGCCGAGGCGGACCGGCTGGGCGAGCAGGTGCGCACCGAGTGCCGCTCCCTGCCCGACCCCGAGCCCCTCGACATCTTCCACGAGGTCTACGCCGAGCCCAACGTCCACATCGATCACCAGCGGTCCGAGTTCGCCGACTACCTGGCCTCCTTCGAGGGCGCGGGCGCGGAAGGGGGCCGCTAGGCCATGGGAACCAACCTCACCATCGGCAAGGCCATCAACGCCGGCCTGCGCGCCGCCATGGAGCACGACCCCAAGGTCCTCGTCATGGGCGAGGACGTCGGCAGGCTCGGCGGCGTCTTCCGGGTCACCGACGGCCTGCACAAGGACTTCGGCGCCGACCGGGTCATCGACACCCCCCTCGCCGAGTCCGGCATCGTCGGCACCGCGATCGGCATGGCCATGCGCGGCTACCGCCCCGTGGTGGAGATCCAGTTCGACGGCTTCTTCTTCCCGGCCGCGAACCAGACCTTCACCCAGCTGGCCAAGATGCGGCGCCGCTCGGCGGGCAAGCTCAGCATGCCCGTGGTCATGCGCATCCCCTACGGCGGCGGCATCGGCGCGGTCGAGCACCACAGCGAGTCCCCGGAGGCCTACTTCACCCACACCGCCGGGCTGCGCGTGGTGTCGGTCGCCAACCCCGAGGACGCCTACTGGATGATCCAGCAGGCGGTGCGCTCCGACGACCCGGTGATCTTCCTGGAGCCCAAGCGGCGCTACTACGAGAAGGCCGAGGTCGACACCGACGCGCCCATCGCCGAGGCCGCCCCCATGGGCGCCGCGCGCGTGATCCGCCCCGGCACGGACGTGACCCTCCTGGCGTACGGGCCCATGGTCAAGACGGCCCTCCAGGCCGCCGAGGCCGACACCGACCACTCCGTGGAGGTCGTCGACCTGCGTTCGCTGTCCCCCGTGGACTACCCGGCCCTCTTCGCCTCGGTGAAGAGGACGGGGCGCCTGGTCGTCGCCCACGAGGCCCCCCTCTCCGGCGGCCCCGGCGCGGAGATCGCCGCCCGGGTCACCGAGGAGTGCTTCTACCACCTGGAGTCGCCGGTCATCCGCGTGGCCGCGTTCGACACCCCCTACCCGCAGTCCCGGCTGGAGGAGCACTACCTGCCGGACCTGGACCGGGTTCTGGACGGGGTCGACCGGGCTTTCGCGTACTAGGGATCGGGGAAACCGAAGGACATGGCGATTTCCAAGAACGAACCCGCCGTCGGCGGAGTGCAGTCGTTCAGACTGCCCGACGTCGGAGAGGGCCTGGTCGAGGCCGAACTCCTCACCTGGTACGTCAAGCCGGGTGACGAGGTCGAGGTCAACCAGATGATCTGCGAGATCGAGACCGCCAAGGCGGTCGTCGAGCTTCCCAGCCCGTTCGCGGGGACCGTGCGCGAGCTGCTGGCCGAGGAGGGCCAGACCGTGGAGGTCGGCGCGGTGATCATCACCGTGGACGACGGCTCCGGCGGCTCCGCGGGGGAGGCCGCCGCGGAGACCGGCTCCGAGGAACGGGAGAAGCCGCTGGTCGGCTACGGCGAGAAGGCGGCCTCCACCCAGCGCCGCCCGCGCCGCCGCCCGGGCCCCTCGGCGCCGGTGTCGCCGCCCGTGCCGCGGATCAGCGAGCCCGCGCCCGCGAACACGCCCGCGGTGCGGGAGACGCGGGCGGCTCCGGCTCCGGCCCCGGCACAGGCGGCTCCGGCTCAGGCGCCGGGCCGCCCGCTCGCCAAGCCGCCGGTGCGCAAGCTGGCCAGGGACCTCGGCGTGGACCTGGCGTCGGTCATCCCCACGGGGGAGAACGGCGTCGTCACCCGCGAGGACGTCCGGGCCGCGGTCGGCCAGGCTCCGGAGGACCCGCAGCAGGCCGCGGCGGCCGCGGATACCGCTCCCGTGGCCCCCGTGGCCCCTACGGACCGCACCGCGCGCGAGCGGCGCGTGCCCGTCAAGGGCGTGCGCAAGCACACGGCGGCGGCGATGGTCGGCAGCGCGTTCACCGCTCCGCACGTCACCGAGTTCCTCCAGGTGGACGTCACCAGGACGATGAAGGCGGTCGCGCGCCTGCGCGAGCGGCCCGACTTCGCCGACGTGCGGGTGTCCCCGCTGCTGCTGGTCGCCAAGGCCCTGCTCATGGCGGTCCGGCGGCACCCGGAGGTCAACGCCTCCTGGGACGAGGAGAACCAGGAGATCGTGGTCAAGAACTACGTGAACCTGGGGATCGCGGCGGCCACCGAGCGCGGCCTGGTGGTGCCCAACGTCAAGGACGCCGACGCCATGACCCTGCCGGAGCTCGCGGCGGGGCTGAAGCGGCTGACCGAGACCGCCCGTGCGGGCAAGACCAGTCCGGCGGACATGTCCGGCGGCACCATCACCATCACCAACGTCGGCGTGTTCGGCGTGGACGCGGGCACCCCGATCCTCAACCCGGGAGAGGCGGCCATCCTCGCCTTCGGGCAGATCCGGGACATGCCCTGGGTACACAAGGGCAAGCTCAGGATCCGCAAGGTGACGACCCTGTCGCTGTCCTTCGACCACCGGCTGGTCGACGGGGAGCTGGGGTCCAGGGTGCTGCGCGACATCGGCACGGCGCTGGAGGACCCGGAGCTGACCGCCCTGGCCTGGGGCTAGGGGCTTTCGGAGGACGAGAGCGGGAGTCGGTCAGGGGCCGGTGCGCGTGTGTCGCACCGGCCCCTTTCCCGTGGGAGGAGCCCGCCTCGGGGCGCGCGGTTTCGGGCTCAGCGCGGTCCCGGAGGGACCGGGGCGGTCACGGGCGGCCGTCCCCGCAGTCGACGTAGTCGGCGATGCTGGCCGTGTACTCCTCGTGGGAGTCGAGGGTGTCCCAGAACTCCTCCATGTAGGCGTCCCTGATCTCCTTGCCACCGACGGGTTCACCGCACCAGGTGACCTCCTCGAAGTTGGTGGCGTCGAACAGGGAGCTGTCCACCGCTGTGAGGCCGCTGACCTCTTCGGTCCGCCATTCGTCCTTGTCGAACTCGACGGAGTACCCGTCCTCGGTCTCCTGGAGGATTCGGGACTCGAAGAGCGCGTTCTGGCTGCCGGTGATGCTCGCGACGTCGTCTGCCGGTTCGTTCTCGGTGATCATGCGGTCGAGGATGTGCAACATGACCTCCCGCTGGACCCAGGATCGGGAGACGTAGCCCGGCGGCAACCCTCCCCCTTCGGGCTCGGGCTCGGGCGTGGAGCACGCGGTCAGGGCCACGCACACGGACAGGGCGGCCGCCAGCAGTGCGGGTGCACGCTCCTCACGATGGGTCAACGTTTCCTCCCGGGAGGGTTCTGATGCGGGACCGGTGCGGTGGCTCACCGGTTCGTCACTCCCCGGACGGTTCGTCCGGGGCCCGGAAACCTTCGACCTCACCGTTGAAGTACTGCCTCGTCTCGTTATACGCACTCGTGTACTCGCCGGTGAAGCCGGACACCCACGAGTCGCCGGAGCCGTCGCGTTCGACGGTCTCTCCGAACTTGTCCACGTACTCGGCGTGGATGTGCGTCGTCTCCATGATGCCGGAGAGGGCGTCGTCGACGGCGTTCTCGTCATCGCCTACGAACTGTGACCAGTCGGTGTCCTTCGCGACGCTGAGAGTGACGTCCTGGTCGAAGGTGAAGTCGTTGGTGATGTCGGAGGCGTCGAGCACCCGGCCGTCGCGTTCGACGGTCACCACGCCGCTGTCGACCAGGACCCTGAAGTCGCCGCGCTGGGTGTCGTCCTGGAACGCCTCGGGGTTGCTCTGTGCCAGGTAGTCGAGGGTCTCCATCTGGAAGTTCCGCTGGATGGAGTCCTCGCTGGTGTAGAGGGGGAACCGGGGCGAGACCTCGTAGTCGCCGTCGACGATCGCGGTCACGATGCTGTCCTGGCCGAGTTCCAGCCCCTTGGACACAGCGGCGCCGATGACCGGGATCTTCTCGGACAGACCCGTCGCCTCGCCCACCACGAACTCGGTGATCTGCGTCTTGCGCTCGACCTGTACGCCGAGATCGTCGCTGCGGTCCTCCGACTCCAGCCACAGGGCCCGCTCCAGCAGGGCCTGGAGCTGTCCGGCTCCGTCCGCGGCGGTCGCCTCGTTCCCGGTCTCCAGGAAGGCGATCGACTCGATCTGCTGGTAGGCGTCCACGGAGTTGACCACGCGCCCGGCGGTCTCGTCGTTGCCCATGAGGAGCTGCATGTACATGGCCCGCTCGTCGGGTCCCATGTTCACGAAGCTCCGATCCGATTCGAACTCCCCGATACCCGAGTTCGGCACGTCGTTGCCGTCCAGCACCTCGCCGTTGGCGAAGCTGTAGATGTGCGCGTCGAAGACGTCGGCGAGGCTGTCGGCCAGCTCCCCGTTGAACTGGGTGAACGAGGCGTCGGAGTACTCGTTGTCCCCCTCGGTGACGTCCACGCCGGTGTTGACGAGGGCCGCGTGCATGTCCGCGTCGGTGATGGTCTCCATGAACCCGGCGAAACCGTCCCCGGCCCGCTGGCGCACGTCGGGGTCCTCGCTGTGGATGTCCTCGGCGAGCCAGTCGGTGAGCTGGCGCGCGGTGTGGCCGTCGTCGTGCCACTCGTGGGTGAGTGTGCCCTCCAGCGCCCGCGTGCGCAGGTCCTCGTCGCCGTGGTCGACGCCCTCCTCCCCGTTGAGGTGCTCGCCGGTGAGCATGTAGTAGTTGGCGTCGGTGTTGCGGCTGGCCACGTCGATGATGTGGGAGACCTGCTCGGAGTCCGGCATCACCCCTTCGGGGTCGGGGTCGTCGCCCCAGGCGTCGAGGAACGCGCCGGTGGTCAGGTGCAGGTTCGTCGACAGCCCGTAGCCGCCCTCCAGGTCCTCGTCCGTGTGCTCCATGAAGGCGGAGAGCGCCTTCATGTCCATCCCGATGCTCACGGGCGTGCCGGGGAGCTTGTTCTCGGCGTCGGGGTTGATCCAGGACCCCTCGACGGCGTACCGGAAGCTCTCGGGCAGGCTGTCGTACCCTCCGCCGAGCGCCGGGTCCGAGAGCGCGAGCAGCCCGTTGCCGAGGACGCCCAGGGCGTCCTCCCGCTCCTCGTCGCTCATGTCGGACTCGGCCATGAGCTCGGGGTAGACCATGATGCCCGCTCCGGCCCCGTCCCTGCGGTAGGGCTCCTCCAGCTGCTCGTAGAACTCCTCCAGGAACGCGATCTCCTCGGGGCTGAGCTCCGTGCCGTTCTGCTGGTTCTGCCGGGCGCCGGTCCCCAGCATCGAGAGCACGAGCATCATCTCGTGGTAGCGGTCGTCCAGCGGCTTGTCACCGGACCAGTAGGCGGCGAGCTCGTCGGCGTACTCCTCGGCGTTCTCGGGCGTGAGCTCGCTGTCCTCGATGAGCGAGGAGTAGCGGGAGGGGTCGATGTTGAGGAACGCCCAGTTGGCGTTGCCCGCGTCCATGAGCTTGCGGACGTTCTCCGGGGTCGGCCCCTGTTCGAGCATCGTCCGGATCTCCTCGGCGCTGTCCTGGAGGCCCTGCCAGTTGGTCTGCTCGCGGGAGATGAGGCCCTCCTGCACGGTGACGAGCTCGTCGTAGAGGGCCCGGCAGCGCGCTTCGTCCCCCGCGCCCCAGTCCGTCCAGAGGAAGCCGTCGGCCTGGGGGTGGGAGGAGGTGATGTGGTCGTCCTGGTACTTGGAGGGGACGGCGTTCTCCTTCTCCGTCCTGCTGCCCTCCCAGCTGGTGATCTGCGCGTCGCGCTCGTCGTGGAACGCCTTGACGGCGTCCGCCCACATCTCGGCGACCGAGGCGGCGTAGGTGATGGAGACGGCGGCGTCCCGCCAGTTCTGGAGGTCCTCCTCGGAGACGCTCCGGACGTCCCAGGCGATGACGTCGGTGAACTCGCCGGCGGCGGAGTCGAAGCTCCCGTTGAGGTCGTCGGCCCGGCCGAGGACGCGTGCGTTGAGGATCTCCAGGTCCGCCGCGCAGTCGTAGACGGGCTTGGAGTCGTAGTAGAAGTCGCGGGGGACGAAGATGACGGAGAAGGTTGCCACGGTCTTCCTCGGAGGGGCGGCGGACGGACGGGGGAGACGGGGAAGGGTCGGCGGGAGGCGCCGTCAGCCCTCGAAGTTGATGTCGCGGTGGGACTCCCAGGGATGGTTGAAGTCCTCCGAGCTGTCCAGGTCGTTCTGCGCGATCTCCGCCGCGCCCGCCTGGACGTTGTCGGCCAGTGTCAGCCCGAGCGCCTGGACGTCGATGAGGGCCTGGGCGGTGTTCTCCTTGAACGTGCCGAACCCGGCTCTGACGTCGTCGTGGCCCGAGGCGCTCTCGGCGTCCTCCATGAGGAGGTCGAACGCGTCGGCGAGCCCGGCCATGGCGGCCGCGAGCGTTTCGGCGTACTCGCCGCCACGCATCCCCTCGATCGGGTTGCCGCCCGCTTCGGTGGTCATGTGGGGGTCTCCTCTCCTCGAACGCGGATCCCGCGGGGAGGGGACACGGCGCCCTCCACGCACGGAAGGCCCGCCCGTGGCCGTCGAAGCCACTGGAGCGGGTCCGGATGACGGGTGGGACGCGCGGACGGGGGCAGGAGTTCCGCCGTTCCCCTGAACTGTGGGGATGGTATCGGGAGAGACGCCGCGTGTGTACCTTTCGCTCCGGGATGTTAGCTCCTTGTTCAGCCCACGCCGGAGTCCGCGGCGGGTCCGGAACCAGGACGGGGCTCCGGACCCGGGTCCGCTCAGGACACCAGCAACACGAAGCCGTACTGGGCCCCCGTCACGATGACGGCCGTCGCGGCCAGGACGACCAGGGAGAGGTGGACCCGCCCGGCCGTGCGCAGCCACCCTTTGGCCCAGGCGGTCACGGCCACGGCCGCGGTGGCCAGGGTGAGCGGGACGGCGACGGCGAGCGGCAGGGTGAGTGCGAGGGACTCGCTGAAGATCCACTGCTCCAGCGTGTGGCTGTCGAGCAGCCCGTACACGATGAACCCGACGGCGACGAAGCAGCTCAGCGCGGTCAGCGAGGCCAGCACGCGGGCGAGGACGGTGAACCGGTCCGGTGCGCGGCGGAACTGCACGAACGTGGTGAACAGGACGAGCAGTCCGGCGGCGGCGACCACGCCGTGCGTGATCGGGCTGGTCAGCGGAGTGGTCCGCTCGTAGACCTGGGTGGCGTTGGTGTCCGTGGCCAGGGCGACGACCTCGCCGTCCTCCTCCAGGAAGGTCAGCCGGTCCTCACCGTTCTCCGCGGCCACCCGTCCCCCGCCGAGGGGGAGCCAGCGGTCGTCCGTCGCCATCGCGCCGTTGACGGAGAGGGAGCCGTCCCCGGCGTCGCGCACGGTCATGTTGTCGAAGAGGGCGACGATCTGGCCGGGCCCGCTGGCGGCGCGGCGGCTGCTGACGTAGGTGCCCGTGTAGGCGCCGAGGTCGGCGCCGGTGTCGGCCTCCCCGGTCGGCGGGACCTGCGGGTCGAACGTGTCCGAGAACTCCTGGGTCACCGTCATCCGCAGGTCCTCAAGGGGGTTTCCCGCGACGGAGTCGTCGCCGTTGACCGCGACGAACATCCCGGCGTCGATCCCGGGGATCAGGGTGTAGGCGGTGTGCATGCCCGTCAGGTCGCCGGCGTGGCCGATGACCGGGGAGTCCCCGCCCCGCCACTGGTAGGTGCCGTAGCCCACGGCGGGGGCCTCCGGGTGGGACTCGTGCTGGCTGGCCAGCATCTGTTCGGCGACGCGGGCGGGCAGTACGCGCTCGCCGTCGACCTCGCCCCCGTCCAGCAGGGCCAGCATGAACCGGGCCATGTCGTCGGTCGAGGCGAGGGAGGCGCCCGCGGGCGCCTGGGAGACGTGCAGGTCCCCGGCCGCGCTGCCGTCGGGCAGGTGGAACGTCGGGACCTCGTAGACCTCGCGGGCGTCGTAGATCTGGAGGAACGCGCTCCTGTCCATGCCCAGCGGCTCGAACAGGTTCTGGGCGACGTACTCCTCGAAGGGCTGGCCGCTCACCTCCTGGACGACGTACCCGGCCAGGCCGTTCCCGTGGTTGGAGTAGGCGGTGAACCGGCCGGGCTCGTAGAGCGCCTCGGGCTTGAGCGTGCTGTACACCTCCTCAAGGGTCAGGTGCCGTTCGGTGTCCTCGGCCGAGGGGAAGTCGAGCACGTCCGCGAATCCGGCGGTGTGCGTGAGCAGGTGGTGCATCGTGACGCCGTCCATGGGCAGCCGGGCGGCTTCGGGCAGGTAGGTGTTGACGTCCTCGTGCAGGTCGATCTCCCCGTCCTCGGCCAGGAGGAGGGCGGCGGCCGCGGTGAAGGACTTGGACACCGAGCCGGTGGGAAGCGTGTGGACCGTGTGGTCCATGGGGGTTTCGGTGGCGAGGTCGGCGTACCCGTGGGAGGCGGAGGCGATCTGCTCGCCCCCGGCCACGACGGTCACGGCGACGCCGGGCGCCCCGTGCTCCTCCAGCAGTTCGGCGACGCGGGTGTCCACGAACTCACGCGCGGTCTCGGAGTTGAGCGGTACGGCCTCGGCCGGGGCGCCCGGCAGGGCCGCGGCGACGCCGGGCGCGGCGGCGGCCGAGGCCGCTCCGGGCGCCAGGACGGCGGCGATCATCAGGGGCGCGGCCAGCATCGGCAGGACGCGGAGGACTCGTGGCATCAGGGGCTCCCAGGGTGTTTTCGCTACCCCTCGAACCTAGGATTCGGCGCTGTTCGGAGCACTGGTACGGACGGGCGTTCCGGTACTACAGCCAGCTCCACCACCGGGAGGGTTCCGGACCCGGAGCGGAGGGGGGAACGGGCACGGTCGCGGTCGCGGGGGCGTGCGTGCGGACGCTTTGCCACACCTGTCCGTCCATCTCGTTTCAGTTATCCCAAAACCAACAACGTGTTGTCGGAGTCTCATGGGATGTTGGTAACGAGAGAGCAGGGAGTATCCCCCATGACCGCACGACAGCACGCCGCCGCGTCGCGGACGCTCGCCGCGTCCGCGGCCGTGATCGCCTCCGTGTTCGCGTTGTCGGGCTGCGGCGTCGTCCGCGACCTCACGGGCGGGCGCGAGGAGCCCTCGCAGGCCGAGGAGAGCCAGGGCGGTGAGGAGCCCGAGGACGCGGGGAGCCCGGAGGCGGCCGACCCCCGGCAGGAGCCCGCGGAGACCGACTTCCCCTACACGCGCGAGGGCCAGATCTTCCAGGACACCGGCCAGGACGCCACGCTGCGCTTCGCCGTCACGGGGCTGGAGCGCACGGACGAGTACACCGTCCTGTACCTCGACAACACCTACGTCGACCACTTCCGGGGCCTGAACCGGAACCTGTCCATGCCCAACACCCTCGTCGACCCGGTGAGCGGCCGGGCCTACAGGGAGCTCACCGACGAGGAGGGCATGCCCTACGGGTCGGCCAGCCCCGACGGCGACGGCATCTACCCCGTCGCGGTGGGCGCCACCAACCAGTACCGGCGCTACTTCCCGCGCCTGCCCGACGAGGTCAGCCAGATCACGTTCGTCGGCAGCGGGCTCGGCGCCATGACCGGCATCCCGGTCGTGGACGTGGAGGAGGAGCGGCCGGATCCCGAGGACCCCAACGGGGACGACCCGAACCCCGACTTCGCGGCGGGCGACACCGTCGAGTTCGAGAACCGCCGACCGGAGCCCGGCGCGCAGGAGCGGGTCGGTGAGATGGAGAGCTTCGTCGACTCCGAGGTGGCCTCCACCACCCGCGACGGCGACACCGAGACCGTCGCGCTCAAGGCGGACGTGATGTTCGGCTTCGACTCCGCGGAGCTCACCGGGGAGGCCGAGGAGATCGTGCGGCAGGCGGCGCGCTCCCTGGAGAACAACATCGACCCGGACGACCCCGAGGTCAACGTGATCGGCCACACCGACGGCCGGGGCACGGACGACTACAACGAGGAGCTGTCGGTGGAGCGCGCCGAGACCGTGCGCGACGTCCTGGAGGACGAGCTGGGCGAGGGCTACGACTTCAGCGTCGAGGGGCGCGGCGCCTCCGAGCCGATCGCCGAGGAGGGCGGCTCCGACGACGAGGAGGCCCGCGCGCGCAACCGGCGCGTGGAGTTCGCCTACCAGGTGGACCGGACCGAGGACGGTTCGGGCAGCGAACGCGAGGAGGGCGTGCTCGGCTCCAGCGAGCGGCACGTGTTCCCGCCCGCGGAGTTCGTCGCGGACGACACGGCGGAGGTCGTGGGGACCGCGACCGACGGGGACGTGCGCCTGGACGTGCACCCGCTGCGCCGCGACGGCGCGTACGTGATCAGCACGGTCACGCTGACCAACACCGGCGACGAGCCCGTGCTGCCCGACATGGGGGGCGAGGACGCGGTCAACCCCGGCGGCCCGACCGGGTTCAGCGAGGGCGCGCTGGGCGGCTTCCAGCTGCTGGAGCCGGACACCGACCTGGTCCGCTACGTGACGCTGATGAACTTCGGCGGCCGGACCTACTCCGGCTTCGCCGACGAGGTGCACGAGATGCAGCCGGGCAACACCTACCAGCTGGTCGCGGTGTTCGCCGCGCCGCCCGCCGAGGTGGAGGAGATGACGCTGCGCGCGGGCCCCTTCGGCGAGGTCGAGGGCGTGACCTTCGCCGGGTAGGCGTTCCGGACCGTACGCGAGCGGGGCCCCTTCCCGGAGACCGGTCCGGGAAGGGGCCCCGCTCCGCGCCGGGTGTTCGGAGACATCCCGGACGTGCCGCTCAGCTGTCCCGGGGCGGGCCGGGAGGGCCCGGCGGCCCGGGGCGGGCTCAGCTCCGGCTCACCCCAGCAGGAAGGTGACGGTGAGCAGCGCGGGGATGGTGAGGAAGGTGGTCACGAGCACCACCTCGCGGACCATCACCTCGCCGGTGCGGTACTGGGTGGCGTAGTTGAAGACGTTCTGGGCCGTGGGCAGGGCCGCCAGCACGACGACGGAGAACAGGCTGGAGGCGTCCAGGTCGAAGACCAGGGCGCCCAGGGCCCACGCCGCCAGCGGCTGGACCACGGACTTGAGCGCCACGGCGACCAGCATCGGCACCCGTTCCGGACCCCGGCCGGGGAACGGGCTGCCGTGCAGGGAGATCCCGAAGGCCAGCAGCATGGCGGGGACGGCCATGCCGCCGATCAGGTGGAAGGGCTCCATCAGGGGTTCGGGCGGAACCCAGCCCGAGGCGGAGACGGCCACGCCCGCCAGGGACGCGATCACCACGGGGTTGCGGATCGGCGTGCCCAGCGCCCGCCGGAAGACGGGGCCCACCCCGCGCACGTCGCCGTCGGCCAGGTCCATGAGGGTGAGCCCGACGGGGGCCAGGACCAGGAGCTGCGTGAGCAGGATGGGTGCGACCAGGGACGCGTCGCCGAGCACGTAGACGGAGATGGGGATGCCCAGGTTGCCCGCGTTGACGTACGAGGACGCGAGCGCGCCGACCGTGGTCAGCCCGACGCCCTGGCGCCGGACGAGCCCGAACACGACGAAGGCGAGCGCCACGACGGCCACGCTGAGGACGCTGACCAGGACCGGCCCGGACACCAGGACGGAGAGGTCGACGTCGGCCAGGATCGTGAACAGCAGCGCGGGGCTGGCCACGTAGAAGGCGAGCTTGGTGAGCACCTCCTTGGCCCCCTGGCCGAGGAGGGGGATGCGCCCGAGCATGTAGCCGATGACGACGATGCTGGTGATGACACCGAAACCGATCAAGACCCCGGACAAGAGGCGCCCCCACTGCGCACGCGCGACACAACCCGAAGACGCTATCCAAGGTCGCGTTCCGGCGATACGTCGCAGATCACACCGGTGTGGGTGCTGTGGCGGTCTACGGCGCGGTTCGTGGTGCGCGGTAGGGGTTTCGGCTTGCCGTGGGTGCGGTGAGTGTCAGGGCGTTACGGGTTCCGGAGCGACGGCTCACTCCGCGGGCTCCTCCGGCTCGGGGGACGGCGAGGGCTCCTCCTCGGCGGCCTCCTCCTCCGCCTCCCGGGCGGCCTCCTCCTCCGCGGCTTCCTCCTCGGCCAGGCGCTCGGCCTCGGCGCGGTCGGCGGCGCGGGTCGTGCAGACCTCCTCGGCGGCGGACGCGGAGCCGTCCACGGCGATCACCGTGAAGCAGTACTCCATGCCGGTGTAGCCGGTGGCGACCTGCGCGGACACCACGCCGGGACCGGTCCGGGCCAGGGTGGCGGCCTCGTGGCCGAAGGGGCCGCCCAACACGAAGAACGAGGCGGTGCCGCCGCTGTTGTCGGTCCAGTTGAGTTCGACGGCGTTGAGGCTGTCCGCCAGGACGACGTTCGTCGGCGCGGAGACCTCGGGCGGAGCCGAGGGATCGACGACCGGCTCGACGGCCTCCTCCTCGGCCGCGGGCTCCGGTTCGGCTTCCTGCTCGGCGGCCGCGACCACCGGGGCCGGTGACTCCAGCGCGGCGAACACCCCGGAGACGCTGGTGACCATGAGGATGCCGCACACGGTCACGGCGATGTGGAGGTGGCGGCGCCACCGCGGCTGGTCCTGCTCGGTCTCGGGTGCCGGGCCCCAGGAGGGGGCGTCGTCCTCGGCCAGCGCGGACCCGTCCACGGGCAGGGAGGAGGACTCGGCGGTGCCGGTCCAGCCCTCCAGGCGCGACCAGGCGCGCAGCGCGGAGATCTCCTCACCGCGCAGCTTCGCCATCATGATCTCGGCGGTGCCGCCCGCGTCGACGGCCGGGAGCCTGCTCCCCTCCAGCCCGGTGTGCCGGGGCCTGAGTTCACGTGGCTGTGGCGGCTGCGGCTGTTGAGGCTGTTGCGGCCCTGTCGCCGGGTGCGGGGCCGCGTCCCCGGGGAAGGGCGGCGTGTGCTGCGGGGCGGCCGGAGCGAGGTGCGGGGCGGCGGGCGCGTGCGAGGCCTGGGGGCCCGAGGGCCGGAACCACGCCGTGCCGGGCGGGGTCTGCGGACCCGGGGGAGGGAGGGCCGGGGAGGGTGGGGCGTCCGTGCCGGGCGGGGTCTGTGGTCGGGAAGGTGCCGGGGGAGGGGCCTGCGGGCCCGTCCAGGGGGTGTAGGCGTCCTGCTGAGGACCGGTGGCGTACGGCGGAGGCGGAAGCTGGGGTCCCGACATGGGCGTCTGCGGCGGCGCCATCGGGTTCTGCGGCCCGGAGTGCGGGGCCTGTGCGTCCGCGGCCGGGGCCTGGAAGCCCGTCACGGGCGCCTGCGGCCCCGACATCGGCGTCTGGGTCCCGCTCATCGGCGCCTGCGCACCCGATACCGGGGCCTGCGGGTTCGGCGTGTGGGGACGCTGCTCCCACACGGGAGCTTCGGTGTCCGGTACCGGCTGCTGCGGCCCGGAGTGCGGGGCCTGCGCGTCCGCGGCCGGGCTCTGGAAGCCCGTCACGGGCGCCTGCGGCCCCGACATCGGTGCTTGGGGCCCGCTCATCGGAGCCTGCGCACCGCTCAGGGGTTCCTGGCCGCCGGTCGCGCCCGGCGCCGTGGCGGACCGGGACACGCGCGCCTGCTCGAAGGCCGAGGCGAACGCCGCCGGGGTCGCGAAGCGCTCCTCGGGCAGCTTGGCCAGCGCCCGGGTGAGCACTCCCCGCAGCTTGCGGGAGATGTCGGAGCGGGGAACCGGCTTGGGGTCCTGCGTCAGGACGCGCTCGGCGTAGCCGCGGGGATCGAACGGCGTTCCGTCCGTCGACGAGAACGGCGTGTGCCCCACCAGCATCGTCCAGACGGTGGACGCCAGCTGGTAGACGTCGGAGGCGGGCGTGCGCGGCTCACCCCGCAGCGCCTCGGGCGCCGCGTGCAGGAACGACTCCGTCGCCGGGTCGGGCGGGGGCAGGGCCTCCCCGGACCGGTGGACGGAACCGAAGCCGGTCAGCACCGGGGTCCGGCCGGCCCGCAGGATGTTGCCGGGGCACACGTCCCCGTGCAGCAGCCCGCGCCCGTGCATCGATCCCAGCGCCGCCGCCACGCTCCGCGAGACGGCCGCCGCCTCCTGGATCGGAGCGGGCCCCCTCCGGGCGAGCATGTCGCCGAAGGAGCCGTCCTCGTAGAACGGCAGCACCACGAACAGGTCACCCTCGGCGGTGGTCCCCGCGTCCAGCAGGGGGACCACACCGGGAACCCCGCTGAGGTCGCGCAGCTGGTTCAGCTCGGCGCGTCCCAGGTGCTCGGGCAGGACCTTGAGCACGACGTCGGCACCGCTCGTGGAGCGCGTGGCCCGCACGATCCGGGCGCGGCGCCCCTGGCGGAGCAGGGCCGGGTTGCCGTAACCGGGCGCCCAAGCGGCGTGCTCGGAGCCGGACATGGGAGAGCGACCCCCTGGTGGTGTTCGTGGTGTGGAGGATCCCCGTCAGGCGACGGGGGAGGCGGCACCGGGTGCCTACGGAGACGAGGGCGCCTCGGTGGCCGGGCTCTGGAACATCTGCTGGCGGGCGCCCCAACCGCGCTCCTCGTTGACCTCCTGCTGCCTGCCGAAGGCCCCGATGAGGGCGATGACCCCGCAGATCAGCGCGACCAGGATGAGCCCGCCGATCACCGCGGGCCACACCTGCTGCCGCCGCCGCCAGTACCGGCTCGAACCGTACATGAGGGCCGACCGCAGCTGCCGGTGCCGCAGGGCGTCCGCCTGGAGGACGTACTTCTCCTCGTTGGGCGTGTAGTGGAACGCCTCGGGAAGCTGCGGATCCGGGTCCGCCGGGGCGGACGCGGGGGATGGGGACGACATCGCCGCTCAGCCTACTAGAACAGTCCGTCGAGGTAGCGGGTCAGCCTCCCGTAGTTGTCCGCGGTGTTGCCGGTCGCGGCGATCACCTTGGCGAAGGCGGCGTTGACCTCGGAGAACTGGGTGTCGAACTCCGTGGCCTTGGACTGGAACTGGGAGCTGCCCGAGCCCTCCCACTGGCTGACGGTGCTCTGGGACTGCTCGTTGATCTGGCTCATGATGGCGGAGAAGCGGCCGAGGTGGGCCTGCTGGTCCTCGGCCAGACCCTGGAGGCCCGCGACGTCGCCGTACACGTCGAACTGACTCATGGGAAACCTTTCTGTGGAGAACGAGGGGGAGGGGGAACGCCTCAGGCGTTGACCGGGCGGGAGAGGCCGCCGAGGTCGCTTCCGGCCTGGGAGAAGTCGGAGCTGGAGTCGGAGTCGGTGATGTTGAACTGCCCCTGGCCCTCGTTCAGCTTGATGCCGTTCTGGTTGCACCAGGACATCAGCTCGTCGAAGCGCTCGGTGAGCTGCTCGCGGGCCTCACGGAAACGGGCGAGGGCCTCGCCCTGGAGGGCGTCGGCGTCGTTGCTCATGTCCTGGATGAGCTGGTTCATCTGGGTGCGGATGCCCTCGGACTCCTGCCCGAGCTGCTCACCGCCGACCGCGAGGCTGTTGACGTTTTCAAGACCGACGTGGGACATCTGGGCCTTTCCCGGGAGTTGGGGGTGGAAGGGGCCGCCTCTTCGCCGTCTCGGGCCGCGTGCGAGTGGGGATTCGTGTGGCCACGGTAAAGAGGGGAGGATACGGACGATAGTAAGGATCGCACCTCTCGGTCAACGGAGGTGCGCTTCTTGTGACATGGGTCGGTGGGCGGTGATCGGCCCGATCGCAGGCAGCGTCCCGCGCGCGGCGGTTGACCGCTTCCGGCCACGGGTCCGGTCGGACGTCGCCGTACACGGACCCGGCCGGGTCCGGGGAGGACCGGTCCGGTTGTCCACCGGGCCCGGTCGGGCGTTCGGCCGACGCGGACCGTCGCCGCTCTCACTGGCCGCCGTCCGCACCGGGGCTCGCGCTCGGGTCCGCGGTCACCGGTTCCGTCACCCAGCGCACCGCCAGCGGCCAGCCGTCCATGGACGAGTCGTGGAAGCGGGGGAAGAGCTCCGCGGCCTCTCCCGCCTCTCCCTCGGCCAGGTCCACCCGGTGCCAGGACCCGCTGGTCTGGAGCAGGACCGCGTCGCGCTCGGGCGAGGGCGCGTACTGCACCACCGGCCCGTCGCTCTCCTCCAGCAGCCGTGTGGCCGCGTGGCCCTGTCCCTCCACCGTCACCAGGTACGCGCCCGCCGGGGGCTCCCCGCCGTCGGCGGGGGCGTCGGGACGCAGCAGGGCGGTGCCCCCGCCCCACACCAGGGAGTTGTCGAAGGTCTGCCACTGGCCGCCGTCGACGTTGAGGGTCGCGTTGACGACGCTGTCCGCCGTCTCCCGCACCACGAGGCTGCCGCCGTCGACGGCGTTGCTCTGCCGGGTCTGCACGCTGTTGCGGATGTGCAGCGACCCGTCCGGGGTCAGCGCCCAGTCGCTGGGCTGCTGGTTCTCGCCGATCAGGAGGCTGCCCTCCTGGTTGGGGGTGCCCGTCGGGGCCTCCAGCGGCACCGACAGCACCTGCGGGGGCACGCCGTCCTGCGGGGTGTCGGCGACGAACCACAGCCGGTCGCCGTTGATGACCGGATGGGACAGGACCTCCCCCTCCGAGGCGGGGACGGACTCGACCGGCTGGTAGGAGACCTCCTCGGCGCCGGACTCCTGCGGGTCGGTGAGCGCGGCCACCTGCACGGCGTTGGGCTCCTCGGTGACGTAGGCGAAGTACGTCCAGTCAGCGGAGAACTGCGCGTGCACGGACAGGTCCCGGGCCATCGGGTCGACCGCGCCGTCGGGCAGCGCGATCCGCTGGAGCGGCTGCCCGGTCCCGGGGTCGTGGAAGACCAGGACCTGGTCGGTCTCCGGATCGCCGCCCTCGAAGCCCCGGTGCAGCAGGGCCAGGCCGGACAGCCCCTCCTCGGCCAGTTCCTCCGCGGTCCCGGGTTCGCCGCCGGAGTCGCCGGACGTGCCGGTGCACGCGGTCAGGGCGAGCAGGCACACTGCCGAGGTCAGGGCGAGGGGGCGCCGCATGGAGCTGCCTTTCGGGGGACGACGGGGTCGGTCGGGAAGTCACGGGGGGTACGGGGGGCACGGGGTGGGACTACCCCGGGGACGCCGAGGTTCGGTCCGGGACGCGGTACCCATTATCCGGTCCGGGACGACACGACGTCCCTGCCGGAGTGTCACCGAGCCGCCGTGCCCCGCCCTGCGGCGGTCCCGGGCGCCGCCGGGGAGGCCCGTCACGCGGGCCTCCCCGGACCGCGAAGGCGGCGAACACTGACCCGGGGCACGCGGACCACACGGGTTCGCGTGGCCACATCCGGCCACGGTGGCGGGCCCGCGCCATGTGCGGGGCTCCTCGCGCCGCGCGAAGACCCGCGCCGCGCGAAGACCCGCACCGCCTGGAGGCCCGCGCCGCGCGCCACGGCGCGGGCCCCAGGTCACGCGGGCGGCTCGCTCCACCCCACCTGGACCAGGTCCGGACGCTGACCGCGGCGGGCCAGCTGGGCGCGGCCGACCGGCAGCTGCTTGGACGCCGTGCCGTTGGCCAGGCGCCCCTCCATCCGGTCGCCGGAGAAGAGCACGCCCGGCGTGGCCATGTCGCTGAGCGCCTGGAGCACCGGCTCGAACATGGCCCGCGCCGAACCGCCCGTGCGGCGCGCCGCGATGATGTGCAGCCCCAGGTCGGAGCCCTGCGCGATGAAGGGCACCAGCGGCGCGAGCGGGTTCGCCCTCGCCCCCAGCATGTCCATGTCGTCCACGACGACGAACAGGTCCAGGCCCTTCCACCAGCTGCGCTCCCGCAGCTGTTTGGGGGTCACGTCCGGTCCCGGCAGGCGCTGCTTCAGCGACCCCGCGAGGTTCGCCGCGACCGCCTGGGTCTGCTCCGCGCTCGTGCAGTAGGCCAGCAGGTGGTCCTCCGGGACCAGCTCCAGGTGGCTGCGGCGGAAGTCCACCATGACCACGCCGATCTCCGTGGGCGGGCGCTGCACGACCTGCTTGACCAGTCCGCGCAGGAGGGCGGTCTTGCCGGTCTGCGGGTCGCCGTACACCACCAGGTGCGGGTCCCGGGACAGGTTCGTGGTGACCGGTGCCAGCGTGCTCTCGGCCAGGCCCACCACCAGCTCGGTGCCGCGGCCCTTCGGCGCCAGGCGGCCCTTGAGCAGGTCGGCCAGGTCCACCTTGGAGGGCAGCGTCTTGACGCCCTGGACGGCCTTCTGCGGCCAGCGCTCCCCGACCCGCTTGACCAGGTCCCGGATCCCGTCGGTGACGTCCTCGTCGCTGGCCACCGCGTCCACCCGCGGCAGGGCCACGTGCGTGTGGTGCTCCTCCGCGGTCAGGCCGCGCCCCGGGGTGTCCTTGGGCAGGGCCTCGGCGACCTTGCGTCCGATCCCCGAGTCCATCGGGTCGCTCAGCCGCAGCTCGAACCGGCCGCCGAACAGCGCCTGCAACCGGGACCGGATCTGCGAGGACGCGGCGCCGGTCAGGATCGTGTGCACGCCCAGGGACGGGCCCCGGGTGGCGATGTCCATCAGGACCTCGTCGGCCTCGTCGAAGGTGTCGCGCACCGAGGACCAGCCGTCGACCAGCAGGAACAGGTCGCCCACCACGTTCGCGGGCACCGTCCCGTCCGCGCGGGCCTGGCGCAGCGCGGCGGGGGAGTCGAGCCGGTACTTGCGGAACACGCGCTGGCGCCGGTCCAGCTGGGCGCGCACGTCCACCAGCACCCGCTGCACCTTCTCCGGGTCGGCCCGCCCTGCCACGCCCGCCACGTGCGGCAGCTCCTCCATCGCCTGGAGCGCGCCGCCGCCGAAGTCGATCGCGTACACGCCCACGCGGCCCGGCGGGTACCGCCACGCCAGGCTCGCGACCACCGTGCGCAGCAGCGTCGACTTGCCGGACTGGGGGCCGCCCAGGACGATGACGTTGCCCTCGGCGCCGGTGAAGTCCATCTCGGCCGGAACGACGCGCTGCTCCCGGGGGATGTCGGTCAGGCCGATGACGGCGCGCACGTCCGACGGGCGCGGTTCGGTTCCGGTGCCCTCCAGGTCCTCGCCCTCGCCCAGGTCCTCCAGCACCCTGTCGAGGGTGAGCAGCTCCGGCAGCGGCTCCAGCCAGATCGGCCGGACCTTCTCCGCGCCGGAGGCCACCAGCCGGTCCACCGTGACCTGGAGCGTGGTGCGCTTGTCCGCCTTGGGCCCGGACTCCTCGCCCCTGCCGCGGACCGACTCCATCAGCGACTCGACCAGCGAGCCCGCCCCGGTCACCTTGTTCAGTCCGTTGAAGGACAGCAGGGGCAGCACCGGTTCGTGCTCCTCCTGCTTCTCCTGGACCGGCGGTTCGTAGGGCTGCGACACCATCGCCGCCTTGAACCGCTCGAAGACCGACGTGTCCACCTTCAGGTAGCCGGAGCCCGGTTCGGGCGGCAGGTGGTAGGCGTCGCCCACGCCGATGGCCTCGCGGCTCTCCGCCTCGGAGAACGTGCGCAGGCCCACCCGGTAGGACAGGTGCGACTCCAGGCCCTTGAGCTTGCCCGACTCCAGGCGCTGGGTGGCCAGCAGCAGGTGCACGCCGATCGACCGGCCGATGCGCCCGATGGCCACGAACAGCTCGGCGAAGTCGGGGTGCGCCGTGAGCAGCTCGGAGAACTCGTCGATGATGATCAGCAGGTGCGGCAGCGGCTCCATCCCGGGGTCGTTCTCCCGGGCCGCCTCGTAGGCGTGCAGGTTGGGCAGGTTGCCCGCGTTCTTGAGGATCTGCTGGCGGCGCACCAGCTCGCCGTAGGTGGCCTCGCGGAACCGCAGGACCAGCGAGTCGTCGTCGGCCAGGTTGGTGATCAGGCCGGTGCTGTGCGGGAGCCGATCGGTGTCGGCGAAGGTCGCGCCGCCCTTGAAGTCCACCAGCAGCAGCGCGAGCGACTCCGGCGAGTGGTTGATGACCAGCGACGCCACCATGGTCCGCAGCATCTCCGACTTGCCCGAACCGGTCGCGCCGACCACCAGGCCGTGCGGGCCCATGCCGCCGAACGCCGACTCCTTCAGGTCCAGCAGGACCGTGTTGCCGCTCGGACCGACGCCGATCGGCACCCGCAGGTAGTCGCCGGTGCTGCGCCTGCGCCAGGTCTGCCGTGTGTCCAGCTGGGCGACGTCGGCCACGCCCAGGATCTCCGGGAGCCCCACGGTGGCGTGCATGGCGTCGTCGCTGTCGGTGACGGCGATGCCGTACGGGGCCAGGACGCGGGCCAGGGAGGTCAGGTGCGCGACGCCGGAGCGGTCCGCGCGGCCCTCCAGCGGGACGCGCGGGGAGTCCCCGGAGGCGTCGGCGTGCTCGGTGACCTCGGTCAGCGTGCCGTCGGCGTCGACGCGCAGCCGCAGGTCCACCCCCTCCGGCTCCTCGCGCCGGTCCGCCACCAGGGCGATCACGTGGATGCCCAGGTCGGCCAGGGAGGACACCGGCGGTTCGGCGTGCAGGCCGGACAGGGTCGACTGGTACTCGCCGTCCAGGACGACCACCAGGCGCTGGGTGCCCGGACCGGGCGGGGCGCCGCGGCGCCGCTGGAGGTCGACGGTGCGCCGTTCGATCTCGTCGGAGAGCAGTTCGGCGATCTGCACGGTGTTGACCGCGACGAACCGGGCGGGCATCGGCCCGTCCTTGGCCTCGTCGAAGGTGTTGTGCGGCAGCCACTTCAGCCATTCCCAGTGGGAGCGCAGCTTGTTGTCGCGCACCACGCCGATCCGCAGGTCGTGCGGGGAGTGGAAGGTGGCCATCTGCGCGACGAGCGAGCGGGCCAGCCCCCGCGCGGCCTCGCGGTCGCCCACGACCGACACCACGCCGTGCTCGCGCAGCGGCAGCACCAGTGGCATCTCGGAAACGTCCGCGTACAGCTCGATGAGCTGGTCGGCCGCCCCCTGGCAGACGGGGTCGTAGACGATCAGCGGCGAGGAGGTGTCGACCTTGAGCCTGAGCCGCCGGGCCAGGGGGCGCGTCCCGGTGCCCGCGCGCAGGTCCAGGAAGTCCGGGTCGGAGGCCCGCCGCTCCCACCGGCGCGCCCGCGACCGCGCCGGATCGATGAGCAGTTGCGGGTCGGGGTGGCGGAACGCGCTGTCGGCGCGCTGGAGGGAGGCCACGTCCCGGACGATCTCGCGGAGCTGGTCGAGGTAGTCGACGTAGCGTTCACGCTGTTCGCGGATCCGCTGGCGCGGGCCGCTGTGCTGGGCCACGAACATGATGATGCCGACGACCACGCTGGCGATCATGATCATCACGCCCGCGACGGCCATCAGCGGCCGGTGGCCCATGGTGATGGACATCAGCAGGGAGCCCGAACCGGTGATGATCGGCATGATGATCATCGCACCGGAACTCGACGAGGGCGGGTTCTCCGGCATCTGCGGAGGGGTCGCGATGACGAGCGGAGTGTTCCCGGGGGCAGTCGGGACGCTGCGAGCTGGGCGGGGTACGGGTCTCGTCGCCACAGGGATCTCTTTCGGTCCGCCTACGGGGGCTGGTGTCTGGGTGGCTACGCTAGGAATGATCTCGCGATCCCCGCGAATCGCCTAATTCGCGTCCGTCCCTCCCCCCGAGGGCGACAACCGCCCACGACGAACGACAAAGGAATTCTTGGTGTGAGTGGATACTGCCGGGTCACGGTGACCGGACCGGAACGCTGGGCCGATCTGGCACTTCCCGGAACGGTTCCCGTGGCCACGCTGATGCCCCGGATCCTCGAGGTCTGCGCACCCGAAGAGGAGGGCACCGAACCCGCCGGGTGGACGCTCACGACCGTGGAGGGCGACCCCGTCCACCCGGACCAGCCGCTGGAGAGCGCTGGCGTCTACGACGGCGACGTGCTGATGCTGGGCCGCCGCACCGCGCAGGGCAGGCCCGCGCACGTGGACGACGTCCGCGGCGCGGTCGAGGACCGCGTCGACGCGACCGCGCACATCTGGAACCCGGCGACGACGCTGGCCTTCGGCCTCCTCGTCGCGGCCATCGGCCCCCTGCTGCTGTTGGGGCTGATGATGCGGCTGAGTCCGTCCGCCTGGCACATGGGGATCGCCTCGGCGGGAACCCTGTTCACGGTCGCGGTGATGCTGCTCGCCGCGCGCAGGCCGCTGCCCGCCGTCGCCCACGTGCTCTTCGCGACGGCCTGCGCGTGGGGCGCGGTCACCGTCGTGCTCGCCGCCAACCTGCTGACCGACGCGAACCCCCTGGTGCTGGCGGCCTTCGCGCTGTCCGGCGCCCTGCTGGTGGCGGTGATCGGCTGGACGATGCACGAGACGGGGCTGGCCTACATCTGCGCGCTCGGCGTGGTCGCGGTGACGGCCGGAGTGCTCGTGGTGGTGGGCGTCTTCGTGGAGCCGGCGCAGGGCGCCCGGTCCATGGGGCTGGTCCTGGCGCTGTGCGTGGGCGCGCTGCCGCGCGTGGCGATGGTGATGGGCGGGCTGTCCGGGCTCGACTACGAGGTGGGGCGCTCGGGGCAGGTCACCACGGACCGGTTCGAGGACACCTTCGGCAACACCGACCGCATCCTGCTGGGCATCGTGCTGGGCGCGGCGGTGAGCGGCGGCGCGACGACCGTGCTGCTGGCCTACCTGGCCACGGGCCTGCCCGACCTGCTGCTGTGCGCACTGCTCTCGCTGCTGCTGGTGCTGCGCTCGCGGCTGTTCGACCGGATCCGGCACGTGCTGCCGCTGCGCCTGGCGGGGGTGCTGGGCCTGGGCGCGGCTGGTGTCGCGACGGTCGGCGAGTACGCGTTCCTGGCGCCGTGGCTGCCGCTGGTCGTGCTCGTGGCGGGGATCGCGCTGGGCGTGCTGAGCTGGGTGCGGCTGACCGACGTGCCGCGGGCCTCGCTGCGCCGCCTCCTCAACTGGACGGAGATCCTGGTGATCATCGCGATGTGCGCGGTGTTCGCCTGGGGGATGGGCCTGTTCGCGCTCGTGGAGCGGATGACCGCGTAGCGCTGACGGTCGGTCCTCCCGGGGAATCCGCGTCCGGCGCGACGCGGTTCCCGGTGAGGGGCCGGGGCCTTGGGGCGGTCCGGCGCCGTCCAGGGGGTGACTTCCGGGGCGGCCGGTCAGGCGGTGTGTTCGGCCCCGCAGGAGGTCCGCGCGGCCTCGCAGGACTTCTGCATCGCGGTCAGGGCGCGGCGGCGGCGCGCCTCGCGCAGCGACACGCCCACGATGCGGGTGGCCGCGGCGGCCGTCACCACGGCCAGCGGGATGACGAGGAGCGAGGCGGGCTGCCGGATGGGGCGGTACCGCGCCCCCTCCCGGTCGATCAGCAGGAAGCCCGCGGGCCGGACCCGGACGAAGCCGGTGCCCCCGGCGCCGTCCCCGCCCGCGGTGAACAGGCGGCTGGAACCCCCACCCATCATGGTCAGCGCGGTGACCCGGGCCACCGGGACGACCGCGGACCCCTCCGCGACCACCGGGTCGCCGAACACCGACGAGGACCGCGCCGAAGCGCCGGTGTTCTCGATCAGCCTGGCCAGCGCGGACAGGGCGGGACTGGTGCGGCGGGCGCGGCGGCCCAGGACGTTGTCCGGCATGGCGGCGGGTCCCTTCGTGGCGGTTGCGTACCCGCCCCATTGTGTAACGCGGCCGCAGTGCCCGGGACGTTCCTGGCCTGTTCCGGACACCGGGTCGCAGCCGGTGGGAGGACGCGTTCTCCGGGACGCTGTGTGACGGAATGTGAGGGGAGGGCGATATGGTGTCCGCCGTCCGCGTTCCCCAGGAAGGAAACCCCCGGTGTCCCCTGCGCCCCACACGACGAAGACCGCGACCGCGCTGGTCCTGGCCCTCCTGCTGACCGCCTGCGGCGGCGGCGAGCCCGAGCAGGCCGCGGACGCTCCCGACGCCGCCGCGGCCGACGCCCAGGACTCCCCGCCCCAGGGGACCCCCGAGGCGGCGGTCGAGCTGGTCGACCCGATGGAGCTCGCCCCCGACGACCTGTGCCAGGTGCTCTCCGAGGAGACCAGCACCGAACTGCTCGGTCCGCCCGAGGACAGGGCCGGCAGCCAGGAGTCCGATGCCGGTATCCCCGACCCCGAGGACGTGGAGAACCTCGGCGGCCTCTCCATGACGTGCATCACCGTGGCCACGAGCATCGGTCCGCCGCCGCGCAGCCACAGCATCACCTACCGCCTGGAGATCCACGAGGGCCTCTACAAGGAAGACACCTCGGCACCCGCGGAGGAGGACGCCGACCCCTCGATCGGGATCGGTGACTACGCGGTCGTGGAGATCGACCCGGAGGGCACCGACGTCGACCTCCAGGTGGTCCAGGGCCAGGTCGGTGTGAGCATCGACTACTCGGCGACGGAGGTCGTCGACTACGAGGGCGTCTCCTACGTCGACGAGGAGGAGATGGTCGCGCGCGCCCTCAGGGCGGCGGAGGAGATCCTCGCCGCCACCGGTGTGTAGCGTCTCCGGAGGTCACCACAGAGGCGGCCCCAGCGCCTCCAGGGTCTCGGGGTCCACCAGGACGACCCGCTCCTCGGGGGTGGTCACCGCCAGCACCTCGCCCTCCGGGTGGACGGACACGCGCCAGAAGGGGACGGCGTCCGGGCTGCCCGCGGCGAGGTCCTCGCCGGTCGCCGCGTCCCACACGTGGCTGGCGTGGTGGACCTCCCCGTCCACGAGGTCACCCTCGACGTGGAACCAGCTGGCGTAGACCCTGGACCGGTCGGGGGAGAGCACGAGGTCCAGGAAGTAGGGCTCCTCCGCCTCGGCGAACCCCGGGATCGGGAAGGACGCCACCTCGGTGCGCTCGGCGTAGTCCCACCACACGACCCGGTCGCCGTCGAGGTGGAGCACCTCGTCGCCGCCCGGCACGACCGCGAACTCGGTGTCGGAGGTCCCGCGCACGGTGTGCAGCTCCTCGCCGGTGCCCGCGTCCCAGACGGTGATCGTGCCGCCGTTGTCGGTGACCACGCGCCCGGGGTCCGCGAACGCCGTCCCGTAGGCGAGGTCGGGGGCGAGGGAACCGCTCCGCTCCCCGGTCCGCGTGTCCACCAGGCCCACGCTGTCCGCGTCCACGTCCGCGTTCCGCTCCAGGGTCACGCCCAGCAGCGAGCCGTCGGGGCTGAACGACACCCGCTGGGCGTCGCGCGGTGTGGCGGGCCAGTTCCCGCCCACCGGTTCCCGCTGCGGCCCCAGGTGCTCGGTGGTGGTTCCCGACGGCAGGTCGAAGGCGGTGGCCACCGCCACCGGGTACTCCTGGTCCTCGTACGCGGTGGGCACGACCGCGGCGACCATGCAGCCGACCGGGGCGAACACCGGGCCCGTTCCGAGGGCCGCCGCGTCCGAGAGCCGCGCGACCTCCTCGCGTGCGCGCCAGTCCCACACCATGAGTCCGGGGCCGGAGGCGGTGACGGCCAGCAGGCTCCCGTCGGGGCTGAACGCCGTCTCCCACGCGTTGACGGCCTCCCCGTCCAGCTCCTCCTCGGGGGGCGGGTACGCCGTGCCGTCCCGGCACGAGGCGTCGGTGATCATGCCGGTCCCCCGCTCGGAGCCCGCGGCCTCCTCCCCGGTGGGCTCGCGGTACCTCCACACGGCGATCCCGGCCGCCACGGCCAGGGCCAGTCCGGCGGCGGACAGCGCCAGGAAGCGCCTGCGCCACTTCTGTCCCGTGGCTGCGTCGGTGTCCCCGGGCGCGTCGGTGTTCCCGGGCGCTCCGGGGTCCTCGGGGTCCTCGGGATCCTCGGGGTCCTCGGGAGCCTCGGGGTCGGTCCCGCTCACGTCGCTGGTCGCGGGCCCGCTTGCGGTCCCCCTCCGGTCCGCGGGCGCACCGGTGATCGGCTGGGTCGCGTCCGCGTCACCGGCCTCGTCCACCGCGCCGTCCAGGGCGCCGTCCACCGTGCCGTCCAGGGCGCCTCGTTGGCGCTCCGCGACCCCCCGCACGGACGCGAGCACCTCCGGCGGCCACGGCACCGCTCCGGCGGACCCCTCGCCGCCGAGCATGCGCACCAGGTCCGCCGAACTCGGCCGCAGCTCCGGCCCCCGCCGCAGGCAGGCCTCGACCAGCCCGCGCAGCTGGAGCGGGACCCGGGGCAGCCCGGACGCGCCCTCCACCCCGCTCGCCGCGAACGACACCGTGCCCGCCCACGCGAACACGTCCGCGGCCGGAGAGGCCCCGCCCTCGGGAGCGGCGAACGACGGGTGGGGCGCGCGCTGCCGGAGTCCGGCCACGGCCCACTCCAGCCCGGGGTCGGCGAGCAGCGCCGACCCGGGGGAGAGCACCACGCCCTCCGGCCACAGCGATCCGTGGACGCGGCCCGCCGCGTGCAGGTCGGCGATGCCCGACGCCAGTGTCAGCGCGAGGCCGTGCAGCGCGCCCGCGGGCAGCGGCCCGCGCTCGCGCACCAGGTCGGCCAGAGCGGGGCCGAGCGGCCGGTCGACCGCGGCCCACGGGACCGCGCCCTCGGTGTCGGCGGCGCGCACCCGGCACACGAACCGGGCCTCCAGGTCGTACGCGTCCTCCACCAGCCGGGCGAACGCCGCGCGGAAGTCCGGGTCGACCGCGTACTTTGAGCGCACGACCCGCACCGCGACGGGGTCCTCCCCGGGCGCCGAAGCCAGGTACACGCGTGCGTACGCGTCCTCCCCGAGGCGTGCGCGCAGGCGGAAGGGGCCGACGGAGGGCGGGTCATGGGGGTGCAGAGGGAGCATGGTGTCTCACGGGCTCGGAGCGGCGGGCGACGGGGTCGGTGAGGCTGAGGACGGCGGGACTGGTGGGGAGCCCGGGGCAAACGGGACATAGGGGGAAGCCCAGGGCCACCACCGCTCCCATGGGGATCACCCGATGCTGTCGCGCAGGCTCAGGTCCTCCGGCTCCATGATCCACAGCGGCGCGTGGTCCAGGGGCAGCCCCGTGACCACCTCGCCCTCCGGGTGCACGGTGATCCAGCTGACGTACTCCGCGTCCTCCCGCGCGGTCAGCTCCCGTCCGGTGGAGAACTCCCACACCTTCGTCCCGTAGTGCTCCTCGCTCTCCTCCGTGATGATCACCTCCCCGGAGGTGTAGTTGGCGTACAGGCGGTCGGCCGCGGGGTTCAGGGCGATCTCGCTCAGCCCGTTCTCCGGTACTTCGGCGGGTTCGAGGACGCGCGGCTCCCCGTCGTCGAGGAAGTTCTCGTGGACGACGCCGGTCCCGGTCATGTACACGACGTCGCCCTCGTCGTTGGGCAGCTCCAGGTTGTCGCCGAAGCCCGCCTTGGCCCCCTCGGCGGCCATGACCCGCTCCCCGCCGTCCGCCTTCCACACCTTCACCCCGCCCGCGTAGTCGACGGCGGCCACGTACGTCCCGCCCGGCGAGACCGTGAGGCTGAGGGCGTCGCCGCCCCCCTCGTAGGTGTCGGTGACCTCGTCGGTTCCCAGGTCCACCCGGAGCAGGTCGGAGTCGGCACCGGCCCCGCCGTCGGTCAGCAGCAGCGAACCCCCGTCCCGGGAGAAGGCCATCGCGCCGATGTCCGTGTCCTGCTGGAAGACCGTGTGCTCGCCCGTCTCCAGGGTGTACACGTGCGCGCCGTCCTGGGCGGCGTACCCGATCCGGCACCCGTCCGGGCTGAGGACGGGCGTGCCGCCCAGCGGGTCGATCTCCGCCTCGATCCGGGCGATCTCGGTCCCCTCGCGCCAGTCCCACAGGGCCAGCCCCTCGGTGCCGCCCGCCGCCACGATCCGGCCGTCGGCGGAGAACGCGGTGCTGACCATCGAGGTCGACGGCAGGCTCGGGGGGTCCTGGGCGGCCCGCGCGTACTCCGGCGCGATGTGCTCGGTGATCTCGCACCGCTCCCGCTCGCCCGGCCGCTCCGGCGCGGGCGGCTCCTCCGCGCCCAGGGTGGCCGCCGCCCACGTGCCCACACCGGCGGTGAGCACCAGCGCGACACCGGCGGCCCCGGCCACCAGCGGGCGCCGCCCGGGACGTCGGCGGCCGTCCCCCGCGGACCCCCCGTCCCCCGCGAACCTTCCGCCTTCCGCGGACCTCCCGTTCCCCGCGGTCTCCGCCTCCGCCTTCCGCAGGGCCGCCCCGACGGCGGACCGGTACTCCCGGCCGATCCCCTCCAACACCTCGACCGCTGACGGCGGCAGCCAGGTGTCGGCGGAAGCGGGTTCGACCGGCCCGCCCAGGGCGCTCAGCACCCGGGCGGCGGAGGGCCGCCGGCCCGGGTCCTTGTCCAGGCACGCCGAGACGATGTCGCGCAGCGGCCCGGGCACCCCCGTGAGCACCGGGTCCTGGTTGGTGATGCGGTACATGACCGCCGAGGGGTGCCCCTCGCCGAACGGCCCGGTCCCGGTCAGCGCGTACACGACCAGCCCGCCGAGCGCGAAGACGTCGGAGGGCGGACCGCCGGGTTGCCTCCGGACGTTCTCGGGCGCCATGTAGCCGGGCGTGCCGATGATCCGGCCGTCCTCCCCCGCCTCGCCCAGCACACGGGCGACCCCGAAGTCGATCACCTGCGGACCGGCCGCGGAGACCATCACGTTGCCGGGCTTGAGGTCGCGGTGCACCAGCCCGCCCGCGTGCACGCGCTCCAGGGCCTGGGCGACGCCCCGGGCGGCGAACCGCACCGTGTGCTCGGGCAGCGGACCGGTGGCCTGCACGAGGTCGTGCAGGGAGGGCCCCGCCACGTACTCCGTGGCCATCCAGGGCGTCTGCCCGGCGGGGTCGGCGTCCAGGACCCGCGGGGTGTAGGGGCCGTGCACCCGGCGCAGGAGTTCGAGCTCGCGGGCGAAGCGCTCCCGGAAGTCGGGGTCGTAGGCGTACTCGGCGCGCACCTCCTTGACCGCGGCGGAGGCGCCCTCCCCGTCCAGTCCGAGGTAGACGCGGCCCATGCCGCCGACGCCCAGCAGGGCTGCGGTCCGGTACGGGCCGACCCGGCGCGGGTCCCGGGGGGAGAGGTCTCGCATGGGGCTCCTCCGGTCAGGTCAGCTCGTTGACGACGGTGTAGTCGGAGTCGAGGACGAGCACGCGCCCGCCGCCGTCGGCCACAGTGGCCAGGTACTCGTCCTCGGGATGGGCGCCCATGGGGGAGTACACCGTCACGTCGGCGTCGCGGAGGAGTTCGCCGCTCCGCGCGTCCCACACGCTGCCCCGGTCGTCGGCCCAGCCGTACTCCCCCGCGTACACCCGGCTGCCGTCGGCGGAGTACCCGATGCCGCTGACGCTCTCCTGGTCGGCGGAGGGCTCGGCGAGGGGCACGAGCACCTCACCGGTGGCGAGGTCGACGACGTCGACCCGGCGCGCCCCGCTCTGGAGCGCCATGGTGCGGCTGTCGGGGGACAGCGCGACCGCGTAGTGGTCCCCGCCCTCGAACAGGCGGAGCCGCTCGCCGGTCGCGGGGTCCCACACGGCGACGCCGACGTACTCCTCGTATCCGTGCTCCATGACGACCCCGACCAGCAGGGAGTCGTCCGGGGTGTAGTGCAGGTCGGTGAGGACCCCGTCCACCGGGAACTCCACGTCGGCGGTGCCCGACTCCACGTCCCAGACCTGGATCACCCGCTCCTCGCGGGGGTCGCCGCCCTCGGCGGCGAGCACGGCGACCCGGGACCCGTCGGAGGTCAGCGCGGGCATGTCGTAGAAGCCGCGGCCGCCGTTGTCCTCGCCGAAGGTGTTGACCTCGTCGTCGCTGCCGCCGTCCCAGACGCGGATCACGTCGTCGTAGGTGGCGGCCACGTGGTCGTCCGCGCCGATCTGGGCGCCCCCCGGAGTGGGCTCGAACACGTCGACGGGCTCGCCCGTGCGCCAGTCCCACGCGGACAGGGACATGCCGAACACGTAGAGGGTCTCGCCGTCGGCGGAGAAGTCCACGTCGTAGATCCACCCCTCCAGGTCGACCTCGGGGGCGTCGTCGGCGGAGGGCGCGGCTGACGGAGCCCCCGGGGCACCGGCCGCCGCGTCGGCCCCGGGCGCGTCCCCGGTGCCCCCGAGGGGCCAGGAGGTGAGGGCGAGGGTGCCGCCGACCCCGATGACCAGCGCGGCCGCCGCGGCGGCGGAGACGGCGGCGGCGCGGCGCCGCCACCACGGCCGGTCGGTCCGTTCGGAGGCGCCGCCCGGCGCGTCGGCGGAACTCCCACTGTTCGGAGCGCCCACGGGGCTCTCCCCGTCCGGAGCGCCCGCGGAACTCCCGCCGCCCGCGTCCGGGCGCGGCCCGCGTCCGGCCATCGGCACGGTCGTGCGCTCGGCCTCCTCCGCCCTGCGGGTCTCGTTCTCCCGCACGTCGATCTGCCGGGTGACCGGTGAGGGCAGCCAGCCGTGCTCGGCCGGGGGCAGTGGCAGCTCGGACAGCCCGCGGTGCACCTCCTCGGCGTCGGGCCGCCACCCGGGGTCCTTGGCGAAGCAGCGGGCGAGCAGGTCGCGCACCGGGCCCTCGGGGACCGCGTCCAGGTGCGGGTGCCCGGTCATGACCCGGCGCAGGGTCTCGACGGAGTCCCCCGAGCCGAAGGGCGGGTCGCCTCCGGCGGCGAAGACCACCACTCCGGCGAGCGAGAACACGTCGCTGCGCGGTGTGACGTCCTCGCCGACGACCTGCTCGGGCGAGGTGTAGGCCGGTGTGCCGAAGGTCTGGCCCGTGCGGGTGAGGACGGTCCCCTCCACGGCGCGGGCGATGCCGAAGTCGATCACCTGCGGCCCGCGGGGCGACAGCAGCACGTTGCTCGGCTTGAGGTCGCGGTGCATGAGACCGGCCGCGTGCACGGTGACCAGGGCACGGGACAGTCCCAGGGCCAGGACCAGCAGCGACGGCGCCGGGAACGGGCCCCCGTCGTTCACGGCCTCCTTGAGGGTGGGGCCGGGCACGTACTCGGTGGCCATCCACGGGGGGTCCCCGTCGGGGTCCGCGTCCACGACGGCGGGGGTGAAGGGGCCGGCGACGCGCTGGGCGGAGCGGATCTCCCGGGCGAACCGCGCCCGGAACTGGGTGTCGTGGGCGAGGTCCTCCTTCACCACCTTGAGGGCGCACAGGTGGCCGCCGGGGGTGCGGGCCAGGTACACCCTGCCCATGCCGCCCTCGCCCAGACGGGCCAGGAGGCGGTGCGGGCCGATGCGCTGCGGTTCGTCGGAGGCGAGGGGGGCCAGCACGGCGGTACGTGTTCCTCACTGCGTCGAGGCACGGGGGAGGGTGCCTGTTCCAGCTGGGCCGGGGGCGGGGGAGCGCCCTCCAAGATAGCGGTTCGGTCCCGGGGCGTCCGGAGGACGGGTTCACGGTGCGCCCGCGGCCCAGCTCAGGGCGTGAGCACGTTGAGCAGGCTCAGTTCGGTGTCGTAGACGGCGATGTCGCCGGTCCCCGTGCGCAGGCCCGCCACCCGGGAACCGTCCGGGGACAGCGCCATGGGGAACACGCGGGGCAGGTCCGGGCCCAGCGCGACCTCGGTCGCCGAGGCGTGCTGCCACGCCACCATGTCGCCGCGGCCGGTGGCGGGGTCCAGCCGGGCGGCGAACACGCGGCCGCTCGCGGCGCTGTACGCGACGTCCACCAGGATGCCCTCGTCCGATTCGGAAACGAACTCGCGGATGATCGCCCCGGTCCCGGGCGCGACGAGGAACACGGAGCCGGAGCGGATGAGCAGCACGGCCGAGCCGTCCGGGAGGAGGTCGAACGAGGCCGCGCCGACACCGGCGCGCTCGCGGATCAGGCCCTGCGGCGAGAGGCTCTCGGTGTCCCACACGGCGATCCCGCCGCCGTCCTCGCCGCCCGCCACCACGCTGCCGTCGAGCGAGTACCTGATCGAGCCCAGCACGCCCGAGCCGGCCAGCCGTGCCTCCAGCTCCCAGGTGCGGGTGTCGTGCAGGTGCAGGAGCCGTCCGTCGGGGTCGCTGCGCACGCCCAGCGCGAGTGAGGAGCCGTCGGGGCTGAAGGCGATCGACCGCACGACCCTCTCCTCACCGACGACCCGCCTCCTGCCGGTCTCCAGGTCGACGACGGAGGCGCCGTCGAGGGTTCCGTAGGCCAGCAGGCACCCGTCGGGGCTGAACGCCGCCGGGGTCGGCGGAACGGCGGAGGAGTCGTGGTCGATGCGGGCGATGGCGCGCGACTCCCGCCAGTCCCACAGGGTCACCGTGTCGATCTGGGAGACGGCCAGGACGGAGCCGTCGGGGGAGAAGGACAGCGCGAGCGGCACGTCCCGGGGAAAGGCGGTCATCGGGTCCCCGGTCGGCGCGAGGCGGTCGGAGACGGCCGATCCGGTCGCGGAGCAGCCGTCGGCGTCGACGGCCGCCTCGGGGTCCCAGGAGGGAGCGGTGAAGGCGTACAGGCCCACGCTCACCAGGAGCACCACCACACCGGCCAGCGCGGCCGCGCGCAGCAGGGAGCGGCGGCGTCGTTCCCCGAGGCGTGAGGGTTCTTCGGGGTGGAGGGGGCGCATGGGTCCTCTGGGGGTGTTACAGGGGTGATCGAGGACGGCCCGCCGGTTCCGGGCCGGTGCGTGTGTGGTTGTCAGCAGCCACCGTAACCCCAGAAGACCGCTGGTGGGGAATGGTTCTGGAAGGTTCGGACAGGTTATGTGCCCGTCTGTCAGTTTTTGGTGCCTTGGGTCCGAAGATCTCTCGGCTGGAGGGGCTGGAGGGGCACGTGGCGGGCGAAAGGTCCGCCGGGGCCCGCGGAACCGGGACGCGGGACGTCCCGCGTGCCAGGGGATCCCGGGCTCCTGCCGGATCGGGGCGTGTCGAGCCCTTCTGCGCGGGTAGGGCGAGGAAGGAAGGAAAATCGTCCGCACGCGCGCCGGACAGGTGGCCGAGGGGCGTGTGCGGGGAGAGAGAGGGCCGTTCCCACGGGACGACGGTGCCGCGCGGGGCGACGGGTCCGCGCGCGGGACCTGGAGCCGCTGACAGGCGTCCAGGGCGCGTCCGGCGCTCGTACGAGGGCCGTACACCGGACAGGGGAGTGCGCTGGCGGGTTCGCGTGCGGGGAGAGGGTCGCGTGCGGGAGCCGGTCCCTCAGCGGCTCCGCTGGCCGCGGGGTCTCAGGGCTGGACGCGGAGCCTCAGGCGGCGACCGTGTGGTTGATGACGCTGCCGTGGCCGTAGACCGGCTCGGGCCCCTGCGCGAAGGGGTTGAGGAGTTCGGCGGCGCCGACGGGGTCGCTCGCGGGATGCGAGACGGGGCCGCCGTGGAACAGGTCGTTCCAGAAGAAGCGGCCGTCGCGACACCAGACGTTGACGTCGCGCTGGACCGAGACGACGGCCAGCTCGGAGCTGCCCGACCAGTAGAACTGGCGGGAGGTCACGGAGGCGAGCTCACCCAGGAGTGCCGTGATCGCGCGCTGGGCGCAGAAGGCGTGGCGGGGCCTGTGCTTGATTCGCCTGGCGAGGGCCGATTTCGCCCGGGAGGCCCGGGGGTTGTTCAGGCGCCAGTGACTCAAGGTCGTCTCCAGTGGTCTAGGTTGCCGCGGTGCCGTGTTCGCTTGTGCGGCCACGTCGCCGCGGTTCGAGGTGCTCCGCCTCAGGTGGCCTTGGCGGGTTCCCTCCACAAAGTTGGTGAGGCGTGAACGATGTCGTTACCTCGTAGTTATTCTTTGCGCTCCGGATGCTAGCAGCAACTGACCCCCGGTAGTCGAGGCTTCTACAAGTGACCAATATCACATTTAACGAATGGGTCTCGACTTCACCAAACCAAGAACCCGCAGTTCAGGGCATGTATTCCGAACGAGCGATCGCTTTTTTGGCGCCGCGAGAAGCTCGTCCGATTGCGGGGGAGATGTCGCCAGTGTCACCCGTTGTGGCGACTCTTGGCGTGTTTGTCGTGACTCTCCGCGACTTCGTGCAGGTTACGGGCCCTTGACCCGGTCAAACCCCGGCTTTGCCGTCTGCGGGCCCTTCCGGCATGCCGGTGTTCCTGTCGGTTTTGCCCACGCTTTCACCCCGGTGTAAGGGCTGGTCCCGTATGTGGAGGACACTGGAACGGTCGTACGAAACGGAGAGAAGTCGCCCAGTGACACAGACCGAGACATCCGGTGACCGGACTACTGCACGGGAGGGCGTCGTGGCCTCCGAACCCGCGGGCGGTGCCAGGGCCTGGCTCGTGTGGGGCGTCGCCGTGGGCGGGTACTTCCTGGCGATGCTCCAGCGCAACGGCCTCGGCGTGGCCGCCCTGGAGGCCCAGGCCCGCTTCGACGTCGGACCGGCTCTGCTTTCCCTGCTGCCGATGCTGCAACTCCTGGTGTACGTGGTCCTCCAGGTTCCCGCCGGGCTGCTGGCCGACCGGCTCGGGCCCCGCTACACGCTCGTGATGGGCATGGCGGCGATGGCGGTCGGGTCGTGCCTGTTCGCGCTCGCCCCCGGCATCGAGGTGGCGGTGGCCGGACGGTTCCTCATCGGCCTCGGCGACGCCCTGGTCTTCCTCAACGTCATCCGGCTGGCGGCCCTGTGGTTCCCGCGTGCGCGCTACGCCCTCGTCAGCGGGCTCACCGGCGTGGTCGGCGGCACGGGGCAGGTGGCCAGCGCCGCGCCGCTGGCGTGGGCCCTGGAGGGGTTCGGCTGGGTGGCGGCCTTCCTGTCCACCACGGCCCTGACCGCGCTGATGGCCCTGCTGATGCTGGTGGTCGTGCGCGACCGCCCGGCCGGGGCGGCGGGTCGCTCCACGGTCGCCGACCCGATCCCGGTGTGGGCCGCGCTCAAGGAGGCGCTGCGCTCGCGCGGACCGCAGATCGGCATGGCCCACCACGCGGCCGTCATGGCCCCGTTCACGATGATGATGGTGCTGTGGGGCTACCCGTTCCTCGTGAGCGGCCTGGGGCTGCCCGAGGACACCGCCGCCCTCACCCTCACCGCCCTGGCCGCGGGCGGGCTGTGGATAGCGCCGCTCGCGGGCGTCGTGATCGGACGCAACCCCGGCGTGCGCCGGTGGCTGGGGCTCACTCTGAGCACGGCGCTGAGCCTGGGCTGGCTGCTGCTGGTGGCGTGGCCCGGGGGAGTTCCGGTGGCCGTGGGACTGACAGTGCTGGCGGTGAGCGCGGTGGGGCAGACCCTGGCGCCGACGGTCTCCTTCGACTTCGCGCGCGACGGGATCCCCGCGAGCCGGACCGGCGTCGCCTCCGGCCTGGTGAACATGAGCGGGTTCACGACCGCCGTGGTGTGCACGGTGGCGGCGGGCGCGCTGCTCCAGGCGCTGCCGGAGGGGCCCGAGGCCTACCAGCTGGCGTTCGTGCCGATGGCCGTCGCCACGGTGTGCGCGACCGCGGCGCTGTACTTCTTCGTCCTCCGCCGCTCCCGGGGTTAGGTCTCGCGGCCGCGCGCGTGCGCGTGGGTGAGAAGGAGAGCGTGCGTCCCTGTCCTCGGAGACGGAGACGGAGACGGCCGCACGCGTGGAGGCCGGTCCCGCGGGACCGGCCTTCGTCGTGGGGGGGAGCCCGCGCGCGTGCGCGTGTGAGACCTGAGTGAACAGAGTCAGCGTGTCGGGGGACGGGGAGCCCGCGCGCGTGCGCGCGTGAGGACAAGGGGAGAAAAAGGGGCGTGTGTGCCCCTTGTGCCGCTCCGAGCCGCGTGGGACTTTCTCTGTCATGAGGTGGAGTCCGGAGCGGTCCAGGGAGATGTTCGCGCGGAGCCGTGTCGCCAGGCTGGCCACGGTGGGCGACCACGGGCAGCCCCATCTGGTGCCCGTGGTGTTCGCGGCCTACGGCGACACGATCGCGATCCCCGTGGACCACAAGCCCAAGACCACGTACCGGCTCAGGCGGATGCGCAACATCGAGGGCGACCCCCGGGTGTCGCTGCTCACGGACGAGTACTCCGACGACTGGGACCGGCTGTGGTGGGTCCGCGCGGACGGGGAGGCGCTGGTCCAGCACGACGGCCCGGCCTGGACCGAGGCACGCGAGCGGCTGGTGGAGCGCTATCCCCGGTACCGCGAGACGCCGCCCGAGGAGGCGATCATCCTGGTGGAGGTCCACCACTGGTCCGGGTGGTCGGCCGCGGAGGAGGCCGGTGCGGAACCCGCCGTGGAGCCCGACGCGCCGAAACACTGACGGTGCGGTGCGCTGACGGCGCGGTGCGCGTGCGTTCGACGGCGATCCCGCCTCCAGCGCCACCCTCGGCCGCCGACGGTGACGATGGAGGCGGGGTCTCATCCCGAACAGGTCGGGGGGTGGGGGCGGGGCCCGCCGCGCACGGCCCGCGAGGTGGCGCCGGGGCGGGCCGGAGCCACCTCGCCGTCCGCGGCGGCGGATCCCGGGTGCGGCCGAAGGTCAGCCCGCGCGCCAGGTGGCGTCCTGGAGCGCGCCTCCGGCCTGCGGGCCCATCAGGGAGAGCCCGCCGTCCACGAACAGCGAGGCGCCGGTGACGTAGGACGCCTCCGGCTTGGCGAGGAAGGCCACGGCCTCCGCCACCTCGTAGGCGTGGCCCGGCCGGGGCAGCGGGTACCCGGCGCGCGAGTCCAGCGCGGGCTCCTCCTCGTGCTGTCCGGTCATGGGCGTGGCGATCTCGCCCGGCGCCACCGCGTTCACGGTGATGCCGTACAGGCCCAGCTCCAGGGCCAGGACGCGGGTGAGCAGCTTCAGCCCGCCCTTGGCCGCGCAGTAGGCGCCCGCGGTCACCCGCGGGAACTCCTCGTGCACGCTGGTGATGTTGACGATGCGGCCGCCGCGACCGGCGTCGCGCATGTGCGTGGCCGCGATCCTCGAACAGAGGAAGGGCGCGTCCAGGTCCACGGACAGGACCTCGCGCCAGCGCTCGTAGTCGGTGTCCAGCAGTTGTTCCCCGGAGCCGGTGCCCGCGTTGTTGACCAGGACGCCCACGCCGCCGAGGTCCTCGATCAGCTCGGCGACGGCCTCCGAGCCCCGCACGGGGTCGGCCAGGTCGTGCTGGCGCACGGACACCCGGCGGCCGATCTCGCGGATCTCCGCCTCCGTGCGGTGCACGCCCTCCTCGTCGTGGTGGAAGGTGACGCCGACGTCGAAGCCCTGCTGCGCGAGGCGGATCGCCGTCGCCCGGCCGATCCCGCTGTCCGCGCCCGTCACCACCGCCACGCGGTCGTAGTCGTCGAACTCCGTTGCTCCCTCGACGCGGTCGTCGCGTGCCATGCTCTGCCCCCTTCCGTGCGCCTCCCGGCGGCGCACGCGCTCGGGTGAGCGGCTACCCAGCGCCACCCCCCGTACACGTGGGACCGGTGGCGCGGACGCGCGCCGGAGGTGCCCGAACGGGCGCGTTCCGTGCGCGTGGGTCCGGAGCCGGGGAGCCGCGACCGGTGCGTCCCGGACGCGCGGGGGCCGTGGGGCGGGGCGCCCTGCCCGGCCGCCCGCGAAAACCGGTTGACCTGCGCGGGGAAGTCCGTAGGGTCGGCCCGTGACGACGAAGCGGGGCCTGCTCACGGCCTATGACGAACAGACGCGGGGCGTACCCCGTACCCTCCCGGCCGGGGTCCGGGCCGAACCGGACGGCCCGGTGACGCGGCTGGTCGGCCAGCGCAGGGGCCTGGTCTGCGCACCGCCCGACACCGGCGTGCGGGGGGCCGAGCTGGACCGGCTGATCGCCCGCCAGCGCGACCGCTTCGCGGAGCGCGGGGAGTCCGTGGAGTGGAAGACCCACGGGCACGACCTGCCCGCGGACCTGCCCGACCGTCTCCGCGCGGCGGGGTTCGTGCCCGAGGAGCGTGAGACCGTCCTGGTCGGCCGGACCGACGCCGTCGCCACCGCGCCCGCGCCACCCGCCGGGGTCGTGCTGCGCAGGGTGGCCGAGACGGTGGACCTGCGCCGGATCGCCGACATGGAGTCCCGGGTGTGGGGCGCGGACTGGGGCTGGCTGGCCGATGACCTGGCCGACCGGATCGCCGCCGACCCGGAGGGGACCGTCGTCCTGACCGCCGAGGCCGGAGGCGAGGTCGTGTCCGCCGCGTGGCTGGTGTTCCGCGAGGGGACGGACTTCGCCGGGCTCTGGGGCGGTTCCACGCTGCCCGACTGGCGGGGCCGGGGGATCTACCGGGCCCTGGTGTCCGCCCGCGCCCGGATCGCCGCCGCGCGCGGGGTTCGCCACCTCCAGGTGGACGCCTCCGACGACAGCGCGCCGATCCTGCGCCGCCTGGGCTTCGAGGAGGTGACCACCACGACCCCCTACGTGTGGTCCCCACCGGAAGCGGGATGACCGAAGGGCGGGGCGGCCCGGGAGCCGCCCCGCCCTCTTGGCGGGGTCCGTTGTGCGGGGCCCGAGGCTGCCTAGAAGGCGGACTCGGGGACGTCCATCAGGTCCACCGTCACGCCCTCGGCGATGCGGCGCTCGGCGGCGATGCGCGGCAGGAACTGCTCGGCGAAGAAGCGCGCGGCGGCGATCTTGCCGGTGTAGAAGTCCTTGTCCTCGTCGCTGGCGCCGTCGATGCTGTTGAGGGCCACCTCCGCCTGGCGCAGCAGCAGCCAGGACAGGACGACGTCACCGAAGGCCATGAGCAGGCGGGTGGAGTTCAGGCCCACCTTGTACAGCTCGCGCGCGTCCTCGGCGGAGCCCATCGCGTGGCCGACCATGAGCTCGACGATCTTCTCGACGTTCTCGGCCGCCTCCAGGAGCAGCGCGCGCTCCTGCTTGAGCTGGCCGTTGCCCGCGTCGCTCTGCGCGAAGGCCTTGATCTCCCCGGCCAGCGTGCCCAGGGCCTGGCCGCCGTTCCTCACGATCTTGCGGAAGAAGAAGTCCTGGGCCTGGATCGCGGTGGTGCCCTCGTAGAGGGTGTCGATCTTGGCGTCCCGGATGTACTGCTCGATCGGGTACTCCTGGAGGAACCCGGAGCCGCCCAGGGTCTGGAGGGACTCGGCGAGCAGCGCGTAGGAGCGCTCGGAGCCCACGCCCTTGACGATCGGCAGCAGGAGGTCGTTCATCGCCTCCAGCTCCGTGGCGTCCTGGCCCGTGCGGTGCGCGATCTGGATCGCGTCCTGCTGGGTGGCGGTGTACAGCACCAGGGCGCGCATGGCCTCCACGTAGGACTTCTGCGTCATGAGGCTGCGGCGCACGTCCGGGTGGTGGGTGATGGTCACCTTGGGAGAGTCCTTGCCCGCGGCCAGGTCGTTGCCCTGCACGCGCTCCTTGGCGTACTCCAGGGCGTTGAGGTAGCCGGTGGACAGGGTGGCGATCGCCTTCGTCCCGACCATCATGCGCGCGTACTCGATGACGAGGAACATCTGGCGGATGCCGTCGTGCTTGTCGCCCACGAGGTAGCCGACGGCGGGGTGCTTGTCGCCGAAGGTCAGCTCACAGGTGGTGGAGGCCTTGAGGCCCATCTTGTGCTCGACGTTGGTCACGTAGGCGCCGTTGCGCTCGCCGGGCGAGCCGTCCTCGTTGACCAGGTACTTGGGGACCAGGAAGAGCGAGAGGCCCTTGGTGCCGGGGCCCGCGCCCTCGGGGCGCGCGAGCACCAGGTGGAAGATGTTCTCGCTCATGTCGTGCTCGGCCGAGGTGATGAAGCGCTTCACGCCCTCGATGTGCCAGGTGCCGTCGCCCTGGTCGACGGCCTTGGTGCGGCCCGCGCCGACGTCCGACCCGGCGTCCGGCTCGGTCAGGACCATGGTGGCGCCCCAGCCGCGCTCGATGGCGAGCTCGGCGAACCTCTTCTGCTCCTCATTGCCCTCCGCGTGGAGGATGCTCGCGAAGCCCGGACCGGCCGAGTACATGTGCACGGCGGGGTTGGAGCCGAGGACCAGCTCGGCGGCGGACCAGACCAGGGAGCGGGGGGCGCCGAGGCCGCCCAGCTCCTGGGGGAGGTCGAGGTTGTACCAGCCGGCGTCCATGTAGGCCTTGTAGGACTTCTTCAGGCTCTCGGGGATGGCGACGGTGTTCGTCTTCGGGTCGAAGACCGGGGGGTTGCGGTCCGCGTCCTCGAAGGACTCCGCGATGACGCCCGTGGCGAGGCGGTTGACCTCGTCCAGGATCGTGCGGGCGGTCTCCTCGTCGAGCTCCTCGAAGGGGGCCTGGCCCAGTACGTCCTGGCGCCTGAAGACCTCGAAGAGGTTGAACTCGATGTCGCGCAGGTTGCTCTTGTAATGCGTCATGGACAGCTCCGCTGTGTCCCTGGCCGCGGTGTCTGTACACGCGGATCTACCGACTAGTAACAAGTCAATGTTACTACCCAGTAGCCCCGGGCGCCAGTAGGGGGAGGGAGTTGTGTCCCAGGGGATACCAAAAGGAGGGGCTAAGTTCTCGTGAGCCGCGCGGGGCGGACTGTCCGAGGCGGGGTTGCGCGGGACGGGGCTGCGCTGGGCGGGGTTGTGCGGGGGAGACGCGGGTCATGTCGTGCGAACGCCTCCGGGAACGTGGCACGGGGCGGGGAGCCGCTGAGCCGCGGTCTCCCCGCCCTTTCGGAGGTTTCAGCCGGTGAGGACGTAGGGGCGCGTGGCGGGCGGTGCGCCGCCCGGGGGGACGGCGAACGTGGCCCACACGTGGGTGCCCAGGTCGGCCCAGGGTGTGAGGCGGAAGTGTCCCCAGGCTGTGGACAGGTTCTCCACGAGCAGCAGCCCGCGCTGGCCCTCGGCCCAGTTCCACTCGTCCTCCGTCCGCGCCTCCGGGACGGCCGGGACCCCGCCGCCTCCGCCGCAGTCGCTCACCGAGAAGCGGAGTGTTCGCGCGTTGGGCATCGACAGCGCGCGGACGACCTCGCCGTTCCTCTTTCCCGAATCCGTGTACTTGACGGAATTCGCGAACAGCTCACTGGCGCACAGCCGCATGGTCTCGACGAGGTCCTCGTCGAAACCGGCCAGGTCGGCGGTGAGGTCCTTGCGGACCTGGGACAGCTGGGCGAGGCTGCCCGGGTAGACGCGGTGCTCCCAGCGGACGAGGGGGCGCGGAACCTTGGGTGTGGTCAGGAAGATCATGCCGGGACCGCCTGTCGGTGGTGGTCCGGGCGGGGCTGCTGTGCCTGCTGCATCCGCTGCGTGCGCTGTTGCTGCTGGTCGAGCCAGACGCGGGCGAGGCGGGTGAACGTACGCCAGTCCTCGGGGTCCTCGCAGGCGGGGGACGGAGGACGAGGGGCGGGTACCGGAACCGGTCCGGGCTCGGAGGCCTGCGCGGGGACCGGGGCGGGGCCGGAGGCCAGGAGGTCGCCGGAGAACGGGGTGTTCCTGCTGGGCCGCTGGTCGAGACGGATGGTCGCCTCGCTTCGGACTCGCGCGTCTCCGGGTTCGCGGGCCTCTTCGCGGGCCGCGTAGTAGGGGCGGACCAAGGCGATGTCGTCGGCGGGGAAGCGCTCACTCGGCGGGGCCAGGCGGGCCGCGGGGACGGGAGCAGCGGAGAGCTTGGGGCGCTCGGGGTCCAGGTTGGTTCGTGCGGGAGGCGCTGTGGCCTCGACCGGAGCGGGAACCTGGGCGGGAACCGGGACGTAGCGGCGGACCCGGGTGGAGCGGCGGCGACGGCCACCGGCGCGGGAATGGCGTCCGCACGGGGGCGCGAAGAGGGCCTTGACCATGCCGAGGGCACGGATCAGGGCCGCAGCGCTAAACTGGCGCATGCTGGCAATCCTTGCTCTAAAAGGTTGGAAGTTGCTGGCCACGGCCCCGGACGGTGACTAACCGTCGCGGGGTCATTGTGTGGATGGAGTTGTGTGTTCGGTGCCAGATTAGGGCAGGGGCGGAGTGGAAGCGAACTTTTCTGCGAACTACTCCGGGGTAATTTCGGGTTGACGGCATCGCCGCAGCTCAGAGGTACGTTGTGGGTTCCTGTCTGACTCCTGGTTGCCTTTTGTGTGGCCCTAATGTCGGAATTCGTTGCTTTTGCTTATAATTCCGATACTTGTGCGGTGAAGTGAAAGGCGAGTGGGGTGTCTTATCGGCTCTGGCAGAACCCCGGTCTCGGTCCGGACGTCGGGACTAACCTTGCCCGTATGGAGCGCAAGGGCTGTGGCCATGCGGACGTACGGCTGCCTTCGCCGTTGGAGGAGGTCAACGACGAATTCCTGCACGGGTACGGCATCCGTCTGCTGCTCAAGCGCGATGACCTCATCAGCGCCGAGGTGCCGGGAAACAAGTGGCGCAAGCTCCACCTCAACCTCCAGGCGGCGCACGAGCAGGGCCGTTCCACGCTGCTGACCTTCGGCGGCGCCTACTCCAACCACATTCGCGCGGTGGCCGCGGCCGGAAGGGCGTGCGGGTTCTCGACCATCGGCGTTATCCGAGGCGAGGAGTACCGGCCGCTCAACTGGTCGCTCGCGTATGCCACGGAACAGGGGATGCGGCTGGAGTACCTGGACCGGAGCACCTACCGGGCCAAGCACACGCCCGAGGTCATCGACGGGTTGCGCGAGCGGTTCGGTGACTTCTACCTGTTGCCCGAGGGCGGGAGCAATGCCCTGGCCGTGTGCGGCTGTGCCACGATCGCTGACGAGATCGACGAGGACTTCGACGCCGTCTGCTGCGCGTGCGGTACCGGCGGAACCCTCGCTGGCCTGGCGGCAGGGCTGCCCCCGGGGCGGGAGGCCATCGGCTTCTCGGTGCTGAAAGGCGGCGGTTTCCTCAACGAGGAGGTACGCCGCTTCCAGGAGAACGCGGGTGCGGTGACCGGCAACTGGTCGGTCGAGACCGGGTACCACTTCGGAGGGTTCGCCAAGTACCCGCCCGAGCTGGCTGTCTTCATCCAGGAGTTCCACGCGCGTCACGGGGTGCTTCTGGAGCGGATCTACGTGGCCAAGATGCTCGCCGGGGTCTACGACCTGGTGGCGCGAGGAAGGTTCCGCCGGGGCGGCACCGTGGTCGCGCTCATCACCGGCCCGCCTGAGGGCTCGGATGGTTAGAACACCGGAGACTGTGCGGCGGCCTGCAAAGGGCGGTACCCCTGGCGGAGTACCGCCCCGTAGCTCTCGGTAGCTAGCCGAGGCTCTTGAGCGAGTCCACGAGCGCGGTCCACTCGGTGGCCGCGAACGACAGGTGTCCCAGCTCGCGGTTCTGCGTGTCCCGCACCGCCGTGGTGACGCCCTCGGCGACCTCAACACAGTTGGTTTCGCCTGCACTGTAGGTGGACTTGTGCCATGAGGGGGCGGTCAGGCGAGCCTCCACGCAGTTGGTGTCGCCAGCGCTGTAAGTGGACTTGTGCCACGTTCCTTCGTTGATCACTCGACTTCTCCTAGTGCTTTCTTGATCAGCGACCGTGACTGATCGGGAGGGAGGGCCAACCCCCGCAGGTCCCCCAGCCGGGAGATGTGTTCATCGACCGTGCCAGCGTCGGCGATCACTCCTCCACTTGACTTGGTCTCCAAGTACAGGAGCATCCCAACGTCCGGAAGCCTCAGTAGCTTGAACCCGTTGTCCAGCCCTGGGTGGTCCCAGGTGCCAGCCGGGATGATCAGAATCTCCACTCGGCTCCAGGCAGAGACCTCCAGCAGGTACTCAAGCTGTTTCCTCATGATCTCAGGGTTGCCGAGGCGCCGGTACAGCGCGGTCTCGTCCAGGACGACCGAGAAGAAGGGGGGATCGTCTCGGCGAAGGATTGTCTGGCGCTCGGTGCGTTCCGCCACCTTGGCATCTACGGCGGCCTGTGGAACAGATCGGTTGCTCGCTCTGATCGAAGCGCCTGCGTAGCCCCGTGTCTGTAGAAGCCCGGGAACGAGAAGGGGCTGATACTCATGGACCTGAGTGGCCCGCTGCTCCACGATCGGTAGCTTCCTGTACCAATCCGGCGGCTTGTAGACCTCGTGCTGTTCCTCCCACACGGCGACCAGTCGACCTTCACTGTTAAGCACCTGGTCAATTCGTTCCGCTGTGTCCTTTTTGGCGGGCGTCTTTCCCAGCTCGATATCACTGACCGTCGCCTGGGACGCTGGTAGCAGGCCTGCGAGCCTGCTCTGCGAAAGTCCCGCCTGTTCGCGAAACCGGCGCACCTCGGCACCGAACCTCTGAGCCCTCGGGTCGACCTCGTTCGCCATGCACAGATTCTTACCAGTCCGCTATCAGGCGCCAACAGGGTTTACCAGAGAATTTCGCATTCCCCAGCGATCGGTAGATCAGGCAAGCCCTCTGATGAGACTGTGACGACGGACGAAGAAAAGTCCCGGCGGCTGTACTGACAACCCCGGGACCTGGTCCGGAACCCGTGCTTCTCACGACAACAGGTACGAACATGAACCAGGCTATCCCTCGTCAGTCCACCCCGGAAGGCGTTCCCGGCCGCCGAACGCCGACGCTCCAACCGCCCCGGCGGATGCGGTTCGACGACTCCGACCGCTGCGGCATCGTCCTGGGCAGCGATCCCCGCCACGTCGGGATCGCCCGGAACTGGGCCTACCGCAACGCCCGCTCCCCGCGCCGTGCGGCCTTTCCGCTGGTGTTGGCCGTGAGTCTGCTGGTCACCAACGCGCAGCAGCACAGTCGATCCGGCGACCCCGGCGGCACCGTCCGGGTCACGCTGCACCGCAAGCCCCACACCTACACCCTGACGGTCACCGACGACGGCCCCAGGCCGGACCAGCCCATCCGCTTTCCGCATCCGCGAAAGCCCACGGAACCGCTGGCGGCCACCGGCAACGGGCTGCTGATGCTGGATGAGCTGTCGGTGTCCTGGGACTGGACGGGGAACGCGGGCGGACCCCTGACGGTGCGCGCCCTCATCGACCGCACCGGGCACCAGTGGACCGGGACCGGGGCCCTCACCGCTTCCGCTTGAGACTTCTCAGCCCCCACACGACCGATCGACCCCCGGTCATGTGGTTCCGTGCGAGCGATCTCCGGACCGTTCGCACACATCTGAAGGAACACACGAAAGGAAGAACGCAAATGCAGGAGCAGCAGTTCGACGGTGACCTGTTGGTCGCCGTCGAGGAGATCACGACCGAGCGCAGCCGTGGCGACCAGCCCTCCGACGGTGGCACTGGCCGCTCCGACCACAACGACAGCATCCGCTAGGAGAATCCGTGTCCGCTGATCTGATCAGCGGCCGTCTGGGCGGGGACCAGTTCCCCGCCCAGGTGCTCGGCCGCACCCACCATCGCTACGTCGCCACCGCCGACCAGGCCGCCGACTTCGCCGACCTGCTCACCTGGGCCGACTTCAACCAGTTGATCGCCACCCGACGCCTGGACGTGCCGCGCATGCGACTCTCGGCCGGACAGGCCGTGGAAGCGGGCGCTTACACCCACCTCCAGTCCTATCGGCGTATGCCCAACTGGAACGCGGCTGTCCCGCACTTGCTCCACGAGCAGCTTCGCCAGGGGGCCACCCTGGTCGTGGACGCGATCGAGGAGATGCATCCTCCGATCGCTGACGCGGTCAAGCACCTGGAAACGTGGCTGAGTGCCTACGTCCAGGTCAACGCCTACGCCTCTTGGACCGCGCAGGAGGGATTCGGAATCCACTGGGACGACCACGACGTCATCGTCCTCCAAGTCTCGGGGCGCAAGCGGTGGCGAATCTACGGCATCACCCGTGAGGCCCCGCTGTACTCGGACGTGGAGGTGGACAACGACGCGCCTACCGAGCCCATCGACGAGTTCACCATGGAGCCTGGCGACGTGCTCCATGTCCCCCGGGGATGCTGGCACGCGGCGTCGGCGTCGGAGGGTGAGCCCAGCCTGCACCTGACCTGTGGACTGAGCACGAGCACGGGCGCGGACTTTCTCGACTGGGTCACCGGCTTGATGCGGGAGCACGTCGAAGTCCGCCGTGATGTTCCCCGGAACGGAGACGAACAGGCGGAGTGGACCTATCGCCTGGCGGAACTGGTCGCGCAGCGCCTTCAGTCGCCCCGGGTGGTGCAGGAGTACTGGGACCACCTGGACCAGACCGCTCCGGCCCGGATGGTGTTCAGCCTGCCGGTCGCCGTGACGGGGGCGTTGTCGATGTCCTCGCGGGTGCGGCTGGCCTCCCACCGTGGCACCGTGCGCGAGGGGACCACCACCGTGGTCCTTGCCGCGCAGGGACGCCGCTGGCATCTGGCACTTCCGGCCGCTCCGGTGCTGCACCGGCTCGCCGAGCACGAACCGGTCACCGTCAAGGAGCTGTGCCAGCTCGCACCGAAGGTCTCGGAGGAGGCGTTGCTGTCCCTGCTGCGCCGACTCATGGACGACGGAGCGCTGGTGTGGGAGGGCGAGGAGTGAGCGTGTGGCTCGGACTCGGCACCTACCGCACCGACGACGCCGCTGCTTCAGCGCGCATTGCCGTCGCGGCGGGCGGAGTCCTCATCGACACCGCGCCTGTCTACGGTCACGGCACTCACCACCGCGCGCTCGCTCCGGTGCTCGCGGACCACCCGAACACGCGCGTGTCCTCCAAGCTGGGACACATGACCGCCGACCAGGCCCAGACTGCCCAGGCCGCAGGCGTACTGACCGACGAGGAAGCTCACCAGCGGCACAGCATCGCCCCGGCCTACGTGCGCCACCAGGCCCAGCTCACCATGTCCGAACTCGGCCGTGCTCCAGATGTGCTCTACCTGCACAATCCCGACCACCACGCCCACGGTGACCGCGCCCGCCTGCACGCGCACGTCCGTGACGCCTTCACGGAACTGGAACGGGCACGCGACCGCGGATTCCTGCTTGGGTACGGGGTGGCGACGTGGTCGGGGTTCGCCGGAGCGTTCACCGTGGCGGACCTTGTCCGTCTGTCCCGTGAGGCGTCCGGCGGAGCCCAGAGCGGCCTGGCGGCGATCCAACTGCCGGTGTCGCTGGTCAATATCGCACCGATCAAGGACGCCCTGAATGGAACAGGCGCGCTCATCGAGGCGCGCGAGGCAGGATTGCAGGTATGGGCTTCGGCCCCGCTGCATGGCGGCAAGCTCGTCCAGTTGGTGAACGTGCGCCTGGCGCACTACATCAGTGAGGGAATCTCGCCCGCCGAGGCCGCCCTGTTGGTGACCACCTCAGCTCCCGGTCTGACGGGGATGCTGATCAGCACGTCGAGTACGGAGCACTGGGAGAGCGCCGCAGCGACGGCGAGTGGCCCCCTTCTGCCCGAGACCCGACTCAAGGACATCAGTGACCTCCTTCTATCCCGAAAAAATGCCTGACCTGGAACAGGCGTGGCGTCACGCGGTCGCGGCCTTGGACCTGGCCGCACCGCCTGACGCCGCACTGCACCACGGGGTGGGCGGCCGAACCCTGAGCGGACCGGTCACGCGCAGCGGCGGAGTCCCGGCATGGCTGCGCGTGGAATCCGCGCCGAAGCCGGGTGGTCGAATGTGGGAGGGCAACCGTCTCGCTGAAAAAGCCCTTCCCCCAGACGTCCGCCGACCTCGTCTGCTCGCCGACCACACATGGGGGCAAGGACCGGTGTTCCAGGCCCTGTTGTTCTCCCGCGTCGACACACCCTCCGTGTCTGCGTCACCGGACCTTCGGGGACCGCTCACCGTCGACTCCGGTTGGTGGATGGACCTGCGCACGACACTTCACCAGCTTCAGCAGGTGTCTGTGCCTGAGAGCCGACGAAGCCACACACCGGGCTTCATCGAACGCATCCCCACTCACCTTCCCGAGGTGACCGAAACCGGAGTGGATCTGACCGTCCGGAGCTGGGCGACCTCTCACGCAGATCTGCACTGGGCCAACCTGACCCGCGATCCGCTGATGATCCTGGACTGGGAGGGC
>NZ_CBDRFA010000025.1:0-92332 GCF_965343085.1 Nocardiopsis synnemataformans
CCCGGATACACGCTGGCCCCGGCTCCGAGGACGCCCAGAAGAGCCAGGGCCTCGGCGCCGGGGGACCCCGGCGGCGCGCTGTAGAGCACGAGGTGCTGGTCGCGGTCCGTGAGCGCGAGCGCGTCGCAGTCGACGGTGACCTCCCCGACGACCGGGTGCCGGAAGGTCTTCGTGAGCGTCAGCGCGGCCTGCACGTCGTGCCGATCCCAGAGTCGGACGAAGTCGGGGCTGGCGTCGCGAAGCTCGTCGACGAGGCCGGTCACCGCGGGGTCCCTCGGGTAGCGGGCGAGAGTGGCGCGGAGCTCCATGACCACCTGGTGCCGGAAGTCGGCGGCGTCGGAGACCCCGTACGGCGCCGTGTCCGGCCGCGTCGGCCCGAGGAAGGCCCGGCGCGCGAGGTTGCGGTCCTTCGGGGCGAGTTCGGAGAAGTCCTCCATGAGCGCGGCCGCGAGGTCGTTCCACGCGAGCACCTCGAACACGGCGGACATCACGAAACCGGCTGTCGACGGCAGTCGTTCGAGGAGCGCGAGGATGCTGGGGCGGACGTCGCGCCGGTGCAGCCGGGTACGGCTCGGCGCGGTGCCCGCGAGGACGTGGAGGTGGTCGGACTCGGCGTCCGTGAGCCTCAGTGCGCCCGCGATCCCGGCGAGGACCTCGCCCGAGGGTCGTGGCGCCCTGGCCTGTTCGAGCCGGACGTAGTACTCCGTGGAGATGTGCGCGAGGACCGCCACCTCCTCGCGGCGAAGACCCGGTGTCCGGCGACGCGGGCCCGAGGGGAGGCCGACGTCCAGCGGTCGGAGTCGTTCGCGGCGGCTGCGGAGGAACGCCCCGAGTTCCTGTTTGTCCATACTCCGATTCTGCACGCAGTGCGGCGGCGGATCCTGGTACCGCCTGTGCCTGTATCCGCCCCAGAGGTTGAGCTGACATTGTCAACATGACGAACGACATCGACATCTCACCCATCGGCCTGCTCACCGGCAAGGTCGTGTTCATCACCGGTGCCAGCCGGGGGATCGGGGCGGCGGCGGCCCGGCTCTTCGCACGGGAGGGCGCGGCCGTCGTGCTCGCCGCCCGCGGCACGGACGCCCTCCAGCGGATCGTCACCGAGATCCGCGCCGACGGCGGCGACGCGGAGGCGGTGACCATGGACCTCACCGACCGGGCGAGCATCCGCGCGGCGGTCGAGCGCGCGGAGGAACTGCACGGCCGACTCGACGGCGCGTTCAACAACGGTGCCGCGGTCCAGCGGCCCGGTCCGCTGGACACGACGAGCGACGAGGACGTCGAGACGCAGTTCACGGTGAACTTCCGGGCGCACTGGACCGCGATGGCGGTCGAGGCCGAAATCATGCGCCGGGCCGGTGGCGGGGCGATCGTCAACACCTCGAGCATCGGCAGCCGCCGCGCGAATCCCGCGCTCCCCGCGTACGGCGCGATGAAGCGCGCGCTCAACAGCATCACCGAGTCCGCTGCCGTGACCTGGGGGAGCCAGGGCATCCGCGTGAACGGCATCACCCCCGGCGGTACCGCGACGGAGATGATGGAGGCGTGGGAAGCGGTGTCCCCGGGCATCGTCGAGCGCAACAACGCGGCGACCCCGCTCGGCCGCATGGCCGAGCCCCGTGAGGTGGCCGAGGTGGCCGCGTGGCTCATCAGCGACCGGGCCGCGATGGTGACGGGCGCGATCGTGCCGGTGGACGGCGGCGCCGGCGCCTGAGACTGAGCCGACGCGGTGACGCGGCACGAAGCGGTCCTCGCCTGGTGCGGTGGCGAGGGCCGCTTCCCCGTGCGGACCGCGGCAGGCCGCCCCTCACGCGCCGCTCCCCCACACGACCGAGAACCAGGACGACAGGGGCTCTAGGCTTCTGGAATGAGCGTTCTCATCGACACCCCGGTCTGGCCGGGGCCGCGCGGCTGGCTGTTCGCGCACCTGGTCAGCGACAGCTCCTACGACGAGCTGCACGCCTTCGCCCGCGCGCTCGGGGCGGACCCGCGCGCGTTCGAGCGCGACCACTACGACATCCCCGAGCACCTGCACGTCCGGGCCCTGGAGCTGGGCGCCGAGCACGTCAGCGGCCGCGAGCTGGTCACGCGCCTGCGCGCGTCCGAGCTGCGGCGGCCCAAGGCCGCCCGGCTGACCGGCTGACCGGCTGACCGGCACAGCCTGACACGGCGGTCCGCCCTCCCCGCACGCGCACGCCGCCGCGTCGCTTCACCCGCCGGACGGCGGCCGGTTCAGGGCGGGGGCGGCTCCACCGGGGGCGGGGCGTTCAGCCGGTCGAGTTCGGCGAGCACGTTCACCCGGGCACGCGCCTCCCAGCGCGCCCGCCCGGACGGGGTGTGGAACAGGTGCGGCGCCTCCAGCAGCGACCGCAGCACCGCGGTCCGGCCCGCGCGGAAGTCCTCGTCGGGAACGTGCCGGTACTCGGCGCGCACCGCCGTGGTGTAGGCCAGGTACTCGTCTGCCGGGGCGGCCAGCACCGACAGGTCGGCGTCGCAGAGCACCGCGCCGTCGGCGTCCCACCTCCCCGGCCGGTGCGTCGCGGTCACCCCGACCAGGCGCACGACCTCGCGGACCCGCGTGGTCCCCATCCCCGTCAGGGACAGCAGCCGCTCGGCGAGCCGCGCGCTCTCGCGCTCGTCCCGTCCCGGGACCCCCTCGTAGACGGCGTCGTGGAACCAGACCGCGTAGCGCACGAGGTCGGCGTCGCGCACCCTCTCCTCGCGGAGCAGCAGGTCGACCGCGCGCAGCACGGCCTCCAGGTGGGCGAGCGTGTGGTAGCGGCGGTGCGGCTCGTTCCAGCGGCCCAGGAGTTCGGCGCCGACCGCCACCGCCTCGGGGCCGTCCCCGGCGAGTCCGCGCCAGGCGGCGTCCAGCCACGCGTCGTTCATAACCCCCAGTCTTCCCCACCGGGGCCGCCGGTCCGCCCGGCACCGGGTCAGGTGGCGGAGGTGTCCACGAGTCCGGCCTCGTGGGCGAGGATGGCCGCCTGCACCCTGTTGCGCATCTCCAGCCGGTTGAGAATGGCGCTGACGTAGCTCTTGACGGTGCCCTCCACGAGGAACAGCCGCTCGGCGATGTCGGCGTTGGACAGGCCCGCCCCGACCAGGGACAGCACCTCACGCTCGCGCTGGGTGAGCTCCTGGACCCGGGCGACGGCCGCCGCCTCCCGGGCGGCCCGGGGCCCGCCGAACCGGGCGATGACCTGGCGTGCCACCTGGGGGGACAGGTAGGCGCCGCCGTCGGCGACCGCGTGCACCCCGGCGATCAGCTCGCGCGGATCGCCCGCCTTGAGCAGGAAACCGCTGGCACCGCCGCCGAGCGCCTGGGAGATGTAGCTGTCCTCCCCGAAGGTGGTGAGGATGACCACGGCGGTCTCGGGCGCGACCCTGCGGATCTCCACCGTGGCCGCGAGGCCGTCCATCCGGGGCATCCGGATGTCCAGCAGCGCCACGTCGGGGCGGTGGGAGAGCGCCAGGTCCACGGCCTCGCGGCCGTCGGCGGCCTCGGCCACCACCTCGATCTCCGGGTCGCTGCGCAGGATCGCCCGCACCCCGGCGCGGATCATCGCCTCGTCGTCGGCGAGCAGCACCCTGATCACGTCTGTCCCTCTTCCCCGTGTCCGTTCCGGAACCGCGTGGTCACCGTAGCGGCGCCTCACCCTTGGTCAGCAGGCGCCCCTCGGCGAAGCACAGCTGGTAGAACGTCATCTCTCCGCCGAAGAACACGCTGTTGCCGCGGTAGTAGCTGCACGCGGCGCCCGGGGGAACGGCGTCCTCCTCCAGCATGCCCACGTCCATGTACACCGAGTCCTCGGGCAGCACCGCCTCGACCTCGGCCTGGGGGTCGCCGACGGTCAGGGCGGCGAAATCCTCGGGGGGCAGGGTGGCCCGCTCCATGTTCGTGACGCTGATCCAGCCCAGCGTGAACACCACCACCACGGCCGCGACGACGGGGACCAGCGCCAGGGCCAGCGTCCAACCGCGCACCCGGCGGCGGGCGGCGAGCTGGAGCTGGTCGATCTGGGCCGTCTCCCCGACCTCGTCGAGCCCCGCCCCTGCGGTGCCGTCCAGCGGCATGGTCGCGCAGACCTCCCAGCCGCCGTCGCCGTCCGGTCCGGCGGCGAAGGAGCCCCCGGTCAGGCGGACGCGCTCGCGCAGGCCGATAAGCCCGCGCCTGCCGCCCGGACCGGTGTCGGGGCACGGCCCCGAGGGCGCGGAGTTGGTGACCCTCGCCTCCACCCGCTCCCCGCTCGTGGTCAGCCACACCGTCACGTCGGCGCCGGGGGCGTACTTGGCGGCGTTGGTGAGCGACTCCTGGACGACCCGGTGGACCGCCCGGTCGACCATCGGCGGCAGGCCGCCGGTCTCCCCGTCGCGCACCAACACGACCCGCATGCCGGAGTCGCGGACGCGCTCGACCAGGGTGGGGACGCCCTCGCCCGCGGGGGACATGGGCGCGGGTTCGGTGTCGGCGCGCAGCACGCCGATGATCTCCCGCAGGCGGTGGGTGGCGTTGACGGCGGTGACCCGCAGCTCGGCCGCCGAGCGGCGGTGCTCCCCGTCGAGGTCGGGGCTGACCTCCAGGGCCCCGGCGCGCAGGGCGATGAGGCTGAGCTCGTGGCCGAGGGAGTCGTGCATGTCCTGGGCGATGCGGGAGCGCTCGCGGAGCCTGGCCTCGTCGACGGTGAGACGGTGCTCGCGCTGGAGCTGGCGGGCGTGCTCCCATCCGGCCTCGGCCAGGGCCACGTGCTGGCGCCGGTAGACGCCCACCAGCCAGGGGAACACCACGCTGAACACCATGGTGCTCACCGTGGCGGTCCACCCCGCCGGGTCGTCGGGCCACAGCAGCGCCGCGACCACCATCCACAGGACGGTCGCGGACGTGAAGAGCACCAGCGCCGACCACACCGTGGGGACGCGGCGGCCCGCCAGGTAGGCGACGCACAGCAACAGGACGCTGAACCCGTACACCCAGAACGAGCCGAGCAGGGCCACGACCAGGGCGAGCAGCGGGTAGAGGCGGCCGAGCACCACGGTCAGCGCGGTCAGCGCCACGGCGGCGCCCGCGGTGGCGAGCGCCTCGGCGGCGGGCATCCCCCCGGAGAGCCAGCGGACGAGCATCTCCCCCAGGCACAGGACGGCGATCGCGGCACCGAACAGCACGTCGCGCCAGACTGCGCCCCGGGTGGGCCAGCCCCCGAGCGGGGACAGCGCACGCCGAAGGCCCGCGCGCGGTACGGAGAGGTCCATGCCGGTGAACCTACACACCGGGAGCGGGTCGGCGGCACCGTCGAAAGTCAGGGTGGAACCTCCCCCTCCGGGGAGCGGTACGGTGCGCCCACCCGCCCTTCCCCGCGCGGCGCACCCCACGGCCCCGACGGCGCCATCACCGGCGACGGGCACCCGCCTTCCCCACGCGGCACATCCGGCGCACGCGGCGGGAGGCCCGTCGGGGGTCCGGAAGCCACCACACGGACACCGGAAGGCCCACTGGGACCCCGGAAGTCCCCACACGGATACCGGAAGGGCTTCCGCCCGCGGACGTCGGCCATATCATGGGATGAATTTTGGCCCTTCCGCGATGACCCGAGCCACACGGCCGTGCCGGGGTCCGGGGGTCGGGAACCACGACCGCGGACAGGGGCCGGATGTCACCTTTGGACACGCTGCGACGCATGCACCACATCGCCGGGTGGCCGCTGCTCCTGAGCACCTTCCTCGCCCGCCTGCCCATCTCCATGTCCCTGATCGGCCTGCTCACCCTGGTCACCACCACGACCGGGAGCGTGGCCGCCGCCGGTGCGGTGACCGGGGCCTTCGCGCTCGGGGAGACCGTGGGCGGCCCCGTCATCGCCCGGTTCGCCGACCGGCGCGGGCAGCGGGTGCCGGTGCTGGTCACCTCCCTCGTGGACGCCGTGCTCGTCACCGTGCTCGTGTCCGCCGTCCTAGCGGGGGCCTCCGCCCCGGTCCTGGCCGTGCTGGCCGCCGTGGCGGGTCTGTGCATGCCCCAGATCGGCCCCATGGCGCGCACGCGCTGGGTGGTGCTCATCCGGCGGGGACCGCACCGGGGCGAGGAGCGCGAGCGCTCGGTGTCGGCGGCGATGTCGGTCGAGGGCGTGTTGGACGAGGCCGCGTTCGTCCTGGGCCCCGCCCTGGTGGGCCTGCTCACCGTGACGCTCTCACCGGCCGCGAGCGTGCTGGGCGCGGCCGTGCTCATCGGCGTGTTCGGGGCCGTGTTCGCCCTGCACCCCACCGCTCCGCCCGGGACCCCTCCGGTGCGCGGCGCCGGGGGCCGCATCGCCACGCCCGCGCTGCTGGTGCTGGCCGTCCCCATGTTCTGCCAGGGTCTGTTCTTCGGCGGCATGTCCACCGGTGTGACCGCCTTCTCGGCCGCCTCCGGGCACGGGGACCTGTCCGGGCTGATGTACGCGGTGATGGGCACCAGCAGCGCCGTCGCGGGCCTGCTGATGGCCTCCGTCCCCATGGGCTTCCCGCTCACGGCGCGGACCCGGATCGCGGCGGGCGCTCTGTTCCTGCTCACCCTGCCGCTGTACGCGGCCCACGGCGCGACCGCTCTGGCGGTGGCCATCTTCGTCCTGGGCGCCGCGATCGGCCCGCACATCGTGAGCCTGTTCGGGCTGATCGAGAGGGCCGCCCCGGCGAGCCGCCTGTCGCAGTCGATGGCCGTCATCCTGAGCTGCCTGATCCTGGGACAGGCGCTGGGATCGACGGTCGCGGGCGTCCTCGCCGACGCCCACGGCCACCAGGGGGCGTTCGTGCTGGCCACACTGGGCGGCCTGGTCTCCTTCGCGGTGACCGTCCTGGTGATGCGCACCCGCTGGTACGTCCGCGACGAACCGTCCTCTCCGGCGGTGGTGACGCGTTCCACTCCGGGCCGCTGAGAGGCGCAACCGGGGAGGTCAGGGAGCGTATTCGGGTGATTCGGGGAACATCAGGCGTTAAACCCGCGTTAAAGAGGGACCCATCATTCTGACTCCGACCTAGGCTCGATGATCGTGCTCGATCTACTGGCCACCATCGGCCCCCGCCGCAGAGAGGTGCCCGTGCCCCAGCTCAACGGGCTCGCCCGCGTCACCCTGTCGGTCCGCGACCGCGACGAGAGTGTGCGCTTCTACCGCACGGTCCTGGGTTTCCGTGTCCTCGGCAAGCGCGACCACGAGGGCACACGGCGCACCGAGTGCCAGCACCCGGCCTCCGGGCTGCTGCTGGCGCTCATCCAGCACCGCGACAACTTCAAGGGCAGGTTCGACCGTAGGCACTGCGGCCTGGACCGCCTCACCCTGGGCGTCGAGAACCTGGGTGAGCTGGAGGCCTGGGAGGAGCGCTTCGCGGAGATGGACGTGGAGCACTCCCCGGTGATGCACGGCGAGGAGGGCTCCACCCTGCTCTTCTACGACCCGGACGGCACCGAACTGGCCCTGTACGCCCACGCGGAGCTCGACGCCGACGAGGACTGAGCCGCGTCAGGCCGTGACCGGGACCTCCGCGTTCCGCGCCGCCGACCGGGCGCGGAAGCGGGCTCCGGCGGACCGGCGCCGTCGGAGGCCTCCGACGGGCACGCGGCCCTACTCCACCTCGACCAGCTTCAGGCGCACGTCGCGCTCGGCGAGGTCGTCCACGGCCGAGCGCGGGAGCCGGTCGTCGGTGATGATCAGGTCGAACTCCTCCAGGCTCGCCACCCTGAAGGTGCCGAACTTGCCGTACTTGGTGCTGTCGACCGTGAGCACGCTCTTGGAGGCGATCCGCAGCAGCGCCTGCTTGGCGACCACCTTGGCCTCGGAGGGCGTGGTCGACCCGCGCTCGACGTCCCAGGAGCTGCTGGCGATGAAGGCCAGGTCGACGTTCACCTGGCGCAGGAAGTCGGCGGTGAAGCGCCCGACCGAGGAGTGGTCGGAGTGCGAGACCACCCCGCCGGTGTGGATCAGCTCGATCCCCGGGTACTCCATCAGGTGGCCCACGACGTTGAAGTCGCTGGTGATGACGGTCAGGCCGACCTTGTCGGTGAGCAGGGGGACCATCTGTAGCGTGGTCGTGCCCGCGTCCAGGTAGATGGTGAAGTTCTCCCGGACCAGATCGGCCGCCGCGCGCGCTATGGCCCGTTTGGCGGGTACCTCCAGCTGCGCCTTGGCCAGGTAGGAGGGCTCACTCTTGAGCCGCGCAGCGAGCCGCACCCCCCCGGTGACCGACAGCACCTTGCCGTCGTTCTCCAGCGCCTGGATGTCACGCCGGACCGTCATGTGGGACACGGACAGCATCGACGTGAGCTCGTTGATGCTCAGCACGTGGCGCTCCTGAAGGAGCTTGAGGATGTGCTCTCGTCTCTGGTCCGGAATCATCGTTCGCCTCACACTCCAGGGACGGTCATGGGGCACCGTGCGGTCACGACGCCGTGTAACAAAGTTTCCCAGCTCGCCGCACTCCGTCGGCGTCCTCACGACGTGAGTCCGCTCGCAATCGTGGCACCACGTAACGGAATCGGTAACGGGAGCACCGGTCCGCGCCGGGGCCGCCCGCGCGGCCGCGCCCGCCTCCGGTGGGCGTTTTTCCTGTTTGCACCACGTAAGGCGGAAGTCTTTGCCACCCTTGACGGCATGACGTTGTCCATCGCACTGCGCGGAGACACCGCACGCTTCCCGGGAAACACGCTCCCGGCCCTGCGTTCAGCCTCGCTTGCCGGGGCGGACCTGGTCAAGATCGACGTCCACCTCACCTCCGACGGCTATCCCGTCCTGGTTGACGAACGGCTCGTGGCCCTTCCCGGTTCCCCACCCCGCCCCGTGGGGGAACTGACCCTGGCCGAACTGGCCTCCGCCCGCGACGACGTGGAACGGCGCGTGCCCACGCTGATGGAGGTGCTCGCCGAGTACACCGGCGACGCTCCCCCTCCCCTGCTCGTGGACGCCTGCGCGCCCGAGGCGGCGCTGGCGGCGGACGGGCTCCTGCGGGCGCGCGGGTTCGGCGACCAGGTGCTCTTCACCGGTTCCACCGAGACCCTCGACGCCCTGCGGGGCCGCAGCCCCGATGCCCGGCTGATGCTGGCCTGGGACAAGCCGGGCCCGCCACCCGAGGACGTGGTGCGGACCCTGCGGCCCGCCTTCCTCGGCACGCACTACACGCTGCTGACCCGAGACCTGGTCTCGGAGATGCACCGCCGCGGCTACCTCGTCACGGCGTGGACGGTGAACGACTTCCCCGAGATGGCACGCGTGGTGGGCATGGGCGTGGACGCGCTCGCCACCGAGCGGATCGAGGACCTCGTTTCGCTGACCAGCGGCCGGGAGCGGCGGGCACCGGCCGCCGGTCCGGCCTGAGGGCGGAGGCCAGGGAACCGATCCGATGAAGACCGCACGCCCTCCCTCTCTCCGGGGGCGTACTCGAAGCGATGAGACACCACATGACGGCCGACGCATCCCCTCACGCGCTCCGCACCACGGCCCCCGTCCTGGACTGCGCGGCGCGCCTGTTCGCTCAGCACGGCTCACAAGGTCTGGCGATGTCCGAGCTGACCTCCCGGATCTCGGCCGAGACCGGGGCCGACCCCGCCGCGCTCAGACGCGCCTTCCCCACCCGGTTCGACCTGGCCTACGCCGTCGTGCTGCGCTCCACCCGGGAGCGTGTGCACGGGCAGCTGGCCGCGGACCGGCCGGACCGGCCCGCGATCGAACGCATGTCGACGCTGGTCAGGCGGCACGTGGAGACCGGTTGGCAGCACCGCGCGGCAACCGCGCTGGGGCACGAGCTGCTGCCGGTGCTGCGCGCCATCCATCCGGCCCGCCACCGCGAGGTCAGCTCCCTGACGCGGACGTACCGCGAGCACGTCCGCGGCATCATCCTGGACGGCGTGACCCGCGGGGCCTTCGGGGTGCGCGAGCCCGGGCGGGTCGCCGACGACGTTCTGGAGACCTTCGACTCCCTGCTGCACTGGTACGACCCCGGGGCCGGGCTGAGCCTGGACGACCTCGGCGCCGTCTACGTGGACCTGGTCATCCACCACCACCTGGGGTGTCCGCGCTGACCGGGCTACCGGGGCGGGTCCCGGGGGCGCCCACCGACCCGCTCCATACGCCGTGATCTCGTACCCGTAGCGAGATTCGACGGCTTGATGTCAAGCGGCTGTAAGCGCAAGATCATCGCAGGTCAGAGGCCCACGCATCACAGCGGCGACACTTCCGGCCGGTGCTAGCCGCCGACAAGCTGGTAGAGGTCCACGGACTCAGCCAGCGCGCGCAGTCCGGCATCCCCCGGGTGGAGGTGGTCGCCCGAGTCGTAGGCCGGCAGCATGCGGCTGGGGTCCTGCGGGTCGCGCAGGACCGCGTCGAAGTCCCACACGCCGTCGAAGGGCGAGAGGGTGTCGTTCGCCTGCGCCCGCAGGCGGGTGTTGACCTGCTGGCGGGCCCGGTCGACCTCCTCGGTGCAGCGCAGCTCGCCCCCGCAGGGGCCGAGCGTGGCCACGAACACCCGCATGCCGTGCTCGCGGGCCAGCCCCGCGATCTCCTCGATTCCGTTGGTCACCGACTCGGGCGGGGTGCTCCAGCGCAGGTCGTTGATCCCGGCGAAGATGACCAGGGTGTCCACCCCGCTCTGGGCCAGCACGTCCCGGTGCACCCGGTGGGTCAGCGCCACTCCGGTGGGGTTGGTGGAGACGCCCTCTCCCGGGTAGCCGTCCCTGATCACGTGGTTCCCGGCCACGCCGAGGTTGAGCACGCCCGGGTTGGGCAGCCCCGGCTGCTCGGACAGACGGGCGCTGAGCACGTCGGGCCAGCGGGCGTGGGCGTCGGGGGTGGAGCGGATCCCGTCGGTGATGGAGTCGCCGAAGGCCGCGATCGCGCCCGGGCCCCCGGAGATCTCCACCGCGGCGAGGAAGGGCCACTGCGCGACCCTGCCGGTGAACGGCTGCCCCGTGGTGTCCAGGGTCAGGTCGCCGCTGCCGGACGCGCTGGTGTAGTTGGTGTCCACCGAGGCGTAGTGCACCGGCGCGGTGGTCACCTGCTCGGGCACGTGGATGCTGACCAGCACGTCGGTCTGCGGCGGCAGGAGCATCTCGACGGGGTCGCTGAACACCTGTCCCCCGGCCGGGATGACGGTGTCGGAACGTCCCTCGAAGGTGAGCGGGACCGCGGCGCCGCGGGTGGCGGCGCCGGTCCCGCGCAGTGCCACGGAGGCCGCGCCCACGGTGACGGGGGCGGCGGCGAAGGTGTTGTCCAGGCGGATCCGGACCGTGTGGCCGCCGGTGGTGGTGCGCACCGACAGCCGCAGGGTCTGGTCCCGCCAGGGGCCGACCTCCATGTAGCCGGAGGTGGCGCGCGCCCAGGTACCCGTCCACTCCGTGTCCGCGGCGCGCCCGCCCACGGAGAACACGTGGATGCGGCCCGCGTCGTCGGCGGTCTCGGGCAGCACCACGTGGGAGATCTCGCGGGCGGGGTCCACGGTGACCCCGCGCGCGTACAGGCGCGCCGCGCCGAGGGTGGGGCTGGGACCGGCGTGCCGCGCGGAGTTGGCGTAGGGCAGGGTGAGCGCGGCCTCGCTCGCGGGTCCGGCGGTCCAGTGCGGGACGGACAGGGTGAACTCCTGCTCCCGTCCGTCGGCGTAGACCACACGGCCGGTTCCGGTGGCCTCGGCCTCGATGCCGTCGGTGCGGGTCGCGGTGGCCAGGAAGGTGAGCGACCGGTAGCGCTCGTCCGCGAGCCGGAGGAACTGGCCGTCCGAGACCAGGTGGTCGGGGCGGCCGGGGGCGTAGTCGGGCAGTTCCATGGGCGTGCCGAGCAGGACCACCTCGCGGCCGGGCGTCCAGCCGGCGGCGGCCAGCGCCTGGGAGGACAGGCTGTTCCCGGCGCCGTCGAGGTCGACGGTGGCGACGGAGGTGTCCCGGGAGACGCCGATCCGGTCGACGAGGCCGCTGAAGGGGATGGCGTTCACCGCGGGGACCGTCTGCTCCCTGGGCTCGGAGGGCCCGGCGCCGTCGTCCCGGGAGACGGCGGTGTTGACCACGACCACGAGGAGCACCGCCACGGCCGCCGCGGCCAGGCCGCGCAGCAGGCGGGGGTGGGGGTTCACCCGTTGCCGGTGGGTTCCGCGCCGCCGTCTGCCGTCCGCTCCCAACGCTCGCCTCTCCCCCCGCATGCATCTGTCCACCGACTGTCGGACGCCGCCGGGCGCGCGGTGGTTGTTGAGACGTGGACCACCGCGTCCCTCGGAACGGCCGCCAGTGTAAACGAGCCGCCACCGCCGGGCGCGGAGGTTCCGGGATGTACTGGACGGCGGGTCGTATGGCCTGCGACCTGCACGGAACGGGAAAACGCGAAGGAGCGTCGGATTCGGGCAGGAGTGCCGCCATATTCGTCCGATGTCGGACCGGAAAATCGGACGTCCTTTATTCGGATACCACAGCGAGGACTTCCCCGGAAGGAAGGAACATACCAAAGGCCCTATAAGTAGACAAAATACAAGCGAGGAAACGGGCGCCGCAGCCTCCCCGCCCCGTGGCGCCACCACTCCCACCCGCACCCGAAGGGCACCGGGGCACGGGGGCGCGGTGGAGCCGGCACCGCACGTGGCGCGCGTGTTGGGCTCCCTTTCCGGGAACGGACGACCGCCGCACCGCGGAACGGCGCCGCCGACCGCGCACCGACCAAACTCCGGCGCCTATTGCACGGCCTCCGGACCGCGGTGGCGGTTCCCGGGCACAGCTCGCGGCAAAGAAAGCACCGCTGCCCTGTATCTACAGGTCAGCGGCGCTTTTTTCGTGTTCGGGGAGGGTAGGCCGGGCAGGACTCGAACCCGCGACCCAGGGATTATGAGTCCCCTGCTCTAACCAACTGAGCTACCGGCCCGCCGTGATCGGCAAACGCCATCCTAACAGGGTGGGTCCGACGTTTCCCCGCCCTAAATCCGTTACCGGACAGGGCCTCCCGGCCGCCCGCCCAGAGCGGCCCGAGAAGATGTACCGCGCACCTGGGTCACAGCACGCGGGAGCACGCGGTCTAGGGTGGTGAGGTGCGGCGCGCGCCTGGACGGCCCCCAGCGCCCGGCACCGAAGCCGCGTCGAACCCGTTGTGAGCATCGCGGGTCGCGAAACGTCGTCAGGGAGAGTTCACGTCATGTCCAAAGCACCCATCAACGTCACCGTCACCGGCGCCGCCGGCCAGATCGGCTACGCGCTGCTGTTCCGGATCGCCTCCGGCCAGCTGCTCGGCGCCGACACCCCGGTGAAGCTGCGCCTGCTGGAGATTCCGCAGGCCGTCAAGGCCGCCGAGGGCACGGCGATGGAGCTGGACGACTGCGCCTTCCCGCTGCTCCAGGGCATCGACATCTTCGACGACGCCACCCAGGCCTTCCAGGGCGCCAACGTCGCCCTGCTGGTCGGCGCCCGCCCGCGCGGCAAGGGAATGGAGCGCGGCGACCTGCTGGAGGCCAACGGCGGCATCTTCAAGCCCCAGGGCGAGGCGATCAACGCCGGTGCGGCCGACGACATCCGCGTGCTGGTGGTGGGCAACCCCGCCAACACCAACGCCCTCATCGCCCAGAGCCACGCCCCCGACGTCCCGGCCGAGCGCTTCACCGCGATGACCCGCCTGGACCACAACCGCGCGCTCACCCAGCTCGCCAAGAAGCTCGACGTGTCGATCAACGACATCAGGAAGCTCACGATCTGGGGCAACCACTCCGCCACGCAGTACCCGGACGTGTTCCACGCCGAGGTCAACGGCGCCAACGCGGCCAAGGCCGTCGGCGACCAGGCCTGGCTGGAGAACGACTTCATCCCGACCGTCGCCAAGCGCGGCGCCGCGATCATCGAGGCCCGGGGTGCCTCCTCGGCCGCCTCCGCCGCCAACGCCGCCATCGACCACGTCCACGACTGGGTCAACGGCACCCCCGAGGGCGACTGGACCTCCGCGGCCATCCCGTCCGACGGCTCCTACGGCGTGCCCGAGGGCATCATCTCCTCCTTCCCCGTCGTCTCGCGCGACGGCAGGTGGGAGATCGTGCAGGGTCTGGAGATCGACGACTTCTCCCGCGCCCGCATCGACGCCTCCGTCAAGGAGCTCGTCGAGGAGCGCGACACCGTCAGGCAGCTCGGCCTGATCTGACCGCCGCGACGCCGGTGACGCGACGGGCGCACCCCCGCACGGGGTGCGCCCGTCGCCGTTCCACGGTCCGGGGCGTTCCGCGCGGCGGCAACCGTCCCGAAGGGGGGCGGGAAGCAGGCAGTATAGAGACCGTGAGTCTCATCGATGTGCTTCCGGCCGAACCAGAACCCGACTCCCTCTTCGAGGCGTTCGCTTTGTGGGCCGAGGAGCGGGGCCTCACCCTCTACCCGCACCAGGAGGAGGCCCTCATCGAGGTCGTCTCCGGGTCCAACGTCATCCTCAACACCCCCACCGGTTCGGGCAAGAGCATGGTGGCCACGGGCGCGCTCTTCGCCGCGCTGGCCCGGAACGAGTGCGCGTTCTACACCGCGCCCATCAAGGCGCTGGTGTCGGAGAAGTTCTTCGACCTGTGCAAGATCTTCGGCACCGACAACGTGGGCATGATGACCGGCGACGCCAGCGTCAACGCCGACGCGCCCATCGTGTGCTGCACGGCGGAGGTCCTGGCCCAGATCGCCCTGGCCGAGGGCGCGGACGCCGACATCAACACCGTCGTCATGGACGAGTTCCACTTCTACGCCGAGCCCGACCGCGGGTGGGCGTGGCAGGTGCCGCTGCTGGAGATGCCGCAGGCGCAGTTCCTGCTGATGTCGGCCACCCTGGGCGACGTCAGCCGCTTCGAGGAGGACCTGGAGAAGCGCACCGGGCGCTCCACCGCCGTAGTCGCCTCGGCCGAGCGCCCCGTCCCCCTCTACTACGACTACCGGGTCACCCCGCTGCACGAGACGCTGGAGGAGCTGCTCGGCAGCGGCAACGCCCCCGTGTACATCGTGCACTTCACCCAGGCGCAGGCGGTCGAGCGCGCGCAGTCGCTGACCAGCATCAACATGTGCACCAAGGAGGAGAAGGCGGCGATCGCCGCGGAGATCGGCAACTTCCGCTTCACCACCAAGTTCGGCCGCAACCTGTCCCGGTACGTGCGGCACGGCATCGGCGTGCACCACGCGGGCATGCTGCCCAAGTACCGGCGCCTGGTCGAGCGCCTGGCGCAGTCGGGGCTACTCAAGGTCATCTGCGGCACCGACACCCTCGGCGTGGGCGTGAACGTGCCCATCCGCACGGTGCTGTTCACCGCGCTGAGCAAGTACGACGGGGTGCGCGTGCGCCGCCTGCGCGCCCGCGAGTTCCACCAGATCGCCGGGCGCGCGGGACGGCCCGGGTTCGACACCGTCGGCAACGTGGTGGCCCAGGCGCCCGAGCACGTCGTCGAGAACGAGAAGGCGCTGGCCAAGGTCGGCGACGACGCCAAGAAGCGGCGCAAGGTGGTGCGCAAGAAGGCCCCGGAGGGCTTCGTCTCCTGGGACGAGGCCACCTTCACCAAGCTCATCGAGGCCGACCCCGAGCCCCTGACCTCGCGGTTCAGGGTCAGCAACGCCATGCTGCTGAGCGTGATCGCCCGCCCGGGCGACTGCTTCCCGGCGATGAAGCACCTGCTCACCGAGAACCACGACGACCGCCCGAGGCAGCGCCGCCACATCAGCGAGGCCATCGCCATCTACCGGTCGCTGCTGGACGGCGGGATCGTGGAGGTGCTCCCCGAGCCCGACGCGCAGGGGCGCACCGCGCGGCTGACCGTGGACCTTCAGGCCGACTTCGCGCTCAACCAGCCGCTGTCCACGTTCGCGCTGGCCGCGCTGGAGCTGCTGGACAGGGAGTCGCCCACGTACCCGCTGGACGTGCTCAGCGTCGTGGAGTCCACCCTGGACGACCCGAGGCAGATCCTGGGCGCCCAACTCAACAAGGCCCGCGGCGAGGCCGTCCAGCAGATGAAGATGGACGGCATCGAGTACGACGAGCGCATGGAGCGGCTGGAGGAGGTCGACTACCCCAAGCCGCTGGAGGAACTGCTCGGCCACGCCTACGAGGTGTACCGGCGCGGCCACCCGTGGGTGGGCGACCATCCGCTCCGGCCCAAGACGGTGGCCCGGGACATGTACGAGCGGGCGATGACCTTCACCGAGTACGTGGGCTACTACGAGCTGGCTCGCTCGGAGGGACTCGTGCTGCGCTACCTGGCCAGCGCGTACAAGGCGCTCAACCAGACGGTGCCCGACGACGCCAAGACCGAGGAGCTGCGCGACCTCATCGAGTGGCTGGGCGAGCTGGTCCGCCAGGTGGACTCCAGTCTGCTGGACGAGTGGGAGCAGCTGACCAACCCCGAGGCGGAGGTGCCGCAGGACGCTGCCGCCGCCGAGGAGAAGGTGCGGCCCGTCACCACCAACGAGCGGGCGTTCCGGGTGCTGGTGCGCAACGAGATGTTCCGCCGCGTGGAGCTGGCCGCCCTGCGCCGCCACGGCGAACTCGGACGGATGGACGAGGACGGGGAGTGGGACGCCGAGGCCTGGGAGGAGGCCCTGGACGCCTACTTCGAGGAGCACGACGCGATCGGGACCGGCCCGGACGCGCGCGGCCCGGCGATGCTGCTCATCGAGCAGGAGCCGGAGCTGTGGCGGGTCCGCCAGATCTTCGCCGACCCGGCGGGCGACCACGACTGGGGCATCAGCGCCGAGGTGGACCTGGCCGCGTCCGACGTCGAGGGGCGCGCGGTGGTGCACGTGGCGGACGTGGACCGGCTGTAGGGCGGGCGGTACCGGCCGCGGCAGCGGCCGGTGACCGGTTGACGGGCGCGACCGGCTGACGCGGCGAACGCGGTCGGCCGCAGGCGCCGCTGGCCGCGCGGGAGGGCCGCTTCCGGGCACGCCCATGCCGCCCCAGGGGGAGGGCCCCCTGTACCAAGCAAACACTCCCGGACCCGGGCCGCGCCACAGCCGGATCCGGCCTGTGGACAACCCGGGTCGGGCTGCCTCCGGCGGGTAGAAAGGACGACACAGGGTCCGGCGCCGCCGGACCCGCTCCCCTGCCCGCCGACCCCTCCCGCTCCAGCGGTCGTGCGGACCTTCACCTGGCTTCCCGGAGGATGCCCCGGCCTTCAGACCAGGGAGGAATCCGGAACACGGCTTATTCATACAGTCAACCCCTGTAACTTTGGGTGCATGCGGACGGCGTACAAGTGCCGGGCCTACCCGGACCCCGAACAAGCGGCCCACCTGGGTCGCACGTTCGGATGCGTGCGCCTGGTGTGGAACAAGACCCTCGCCGAACGCCACACCGCCTACCACCAGCGGGGTGAAAAGACCTCGTACCAGCAGACCGACGCGGCGCTGACCCAGTGGAAGAAGACCGAAGACCTGGCGTTCTTGTCCGAGGTGTCCTCGGTCCCCTTGCAGCAGACCCTGCGCCACCAACACAGCGCGTTCGCGAATTTCTTCGCCCAACGCGCCCGCTACCCCCGGTTCAAGTCGCGCGACGCCCGCCAGTCGGCGCACTACACCCGCAGCGCGTTCCGTATCCGCGACGGACGACTGTGGTTGGCCAAGCAGGAAGCGCCGCTTCGCCTGGCCTGGTCCTTCGACGACGTCGACCTCGCCTTGCTCAACCCGACCACCGTCATCGTCTCCCGTGAGGCGGACGGGCGCTGGTACGCCACCTTCGCCGTGGACACCACCGACCCCGAACCCGCCCCGCACACCGGGCGCGAGATCGGCCTCGACCTGGGAGTGAAGGACTTCGCGGTCACCTCCGAGGGCGAGAAGATCGCCAACCCCCGCCACCTGGAGCGCAGGGCCAGGAGCCTGGCCCGCTACCAGCGGCGGATGGCCCGCAAGCGGCGCGGGTCGGCCAACCGGCGCAAGGCCAAGGCGAAGGTCGCCGCCGCCCACCGCAAGGTCCGCCACGCCCGGAACGATTTCCTGCACAAGACCACCACACGGCTGGTCCGTACAGCGGACCTGGTCGCGATCGAGGACCTCAACGTCGCGGGCATGGTCACCAACCGGCGTCTCGCACGCGCCATCTCCGACTGCGGGTGGGGTGAGTTCCGCCGCCAGTTGGAGTACAAGTGCGAGCGGGCCGGTCGCACCCTGGTGGTGATCGACCGGTGGTTCCCCTCCTCCAAGACCTGCTCGAAGTGCGGGTACCTGCTGGCCACACTCTCTTTGGGCACCCGGCACTGGACGTGCCCTGCCTGCCGCACCCGACACGATCGGGACGTCAACGCGGCCAAGAACACCCGTGCGGCTGGTCGAGCCGCAGCCCGGGACACAGTCTCGGGTGATGCCTGTGGAGCTGGTGTCAGACGGCAAGGGTCCTCCCTTCCGCAGTCGGCGACGAAACAGGAAACCGCTGTCGTGAGACAGCCCGCGTGAGCGGGACCGTCCCGTCAGGGACGGTCGGAATCCCCCTCCTTCAGGAAGGGGAGGAAGTCAAACACAGGAGGTTCGACCATGCCCCTTCCCCTGATCGCCTGGGCCGTCGCCGCGGGAGGCGCCGCGGCCGCCGCCTACGTCGCCCGCCGGATGTCCAGGGACGAGGAGTTCGCCGGAAGGGTCCGCGAGGTCGCCGGTTCCTTCGGCAGGTCGGTGTCGGCCAGCGACGAACTCGACGGGCTCCTGGAGATGGAGGAGCCCGTCGCCATGCGCCACCTCGACGCCAGGGCGCCCCGGATGAGCGCCCAGGAGTGGGACGACTTCTCCGGGGCGGTGCACGCCCGCGTCACCAACCCCTACGAGGACGAGGAGACCAAGGCCCGGACGCGCCGCCTGTACTCCTACGCGGGCAACCTCAGATGACGCGGCCGCCGTCCGCCGAGCTCCCGCTCAGTCCAGCAGGTGGGCGTTGACCTCGCGCACGCCCCCGGCCAGGTCGGGCCGCTCCACGACCGTCCGGCCCGCCGCGCGCAGGCGCTCGGCGCCGTCGCAGTCCACGAACACGGAGGGCTCGCGCCAGGCGAACACCACGCGCGCGACGGGCGTGGCCAGGATCAGGGCCGAGCAGGGCAACGGCCGGGAGGAGCGGGAGCTGCACGGTTCCAGGGACGAGTACAGGGTGGCGCCGGCCAGCCGGGGGTCGTCGGCGTCCACCTCCCGCAGGGCCGTCTCCTCGGCGTGGTCGTGCGGGTCGTCACGGCGCGAGTAGCCCTCGCCCAGGACGGTACCGTCGGCGGCGACCACTGCGCAGCCCACCGAGAACGCCGTGTCCGAGGGCGGGCAGGAGCGGGACAGCTCGACGGTGCGGTGCAGCCACCGGGCGTCGGACTCCCCCTCGGCGGGGGGCGGACCGGCGCTCACGCGTGCGCTCCCGAGCCCAGCCGGTAGCGCAGGACGGCCACGTCGCCCAGCGCCCTGGCCTCCACCAGCCGCATCGGCGCGTCGGGGGTCTGCGGGAAGACACCGGGCACGACGAAGCGCGGGGCGTCCTCCTGCCCCACCAGGAAGGGGGCCACCGCCAGCCGGAGCTCGTCGACCAGCCCCGAGGTGAGGAAGAGGGTGTGGATGTGCCCGCCGCCCTCGACCAGCAGGCGGGCGACGCCCCTGTCGGCCAGGTCGGCCAGCACGGCCCGGGCGGTGGGGGGGTCCCCGGCGTCCACGACCTCGGCGGGCGGATCGGCGGCGGGCCGGTCGGCCAGCGCGCGCCGGGCGGTGTCCACGCCCTCCCCGCCGGTGTAGACGACGGCGCCCGCGTCCCCGGTGGAGAAGAAGCGGGCGGCGGGGTCGACCTCTCCGCCGCGGGTGACCAGGGCCTTGAGCAGGTGCTCGGTGCGCCCGCGCTCCCGGCGGCGTTCGCGCAGCTCCGGGGAGCGCACCAGCAGCCGCGGGTTGTCGGCGCGCAGGGTGCCCGCGCCGACGAGGATGGCGTCGCACTCCGCCCGCAGTTCGTCGATCTCGGCGAAGTCGGCCTGGTTGGACAGGCGCAGCCGCTCGGGCCCGGTGTCGTCGATGCGTCCGTCGACCGACATGGCGCAGCTGAGGATGGTGTACGGGCGGTCCATGGTCCCAGGCTAGCCACAGCGCGGAGTCGGGCGGGTCGGTGTCCGGGAGAGTCAGCGTCCAAACGGTGCTTCGGTGTTTTCGGACCGCCACTCCGCCCTTCACCGGTTGCGCCGCATTCCCGGGCGCGGCGGGGAATTTTCGCAGGTGGCGACTACGGGCGCGGAATTTCCCTCCGATATGCGCGGGGAACGCTTTTCACCGTTCCCGCACGGGGAACGCGCCCGCGGGTCCGCCCCGGGGGCGGGACACAACCGCCCGTACCCACACGTCTCCCCTGTCACGCGCGCGTACTCGCGGAACCCGGGAAGCCCGTATCCACGGGCTTACGGCCTCCGGGACCCCGTCCCGATTCCTCTCATAATGGACATTAGGGGTATAGCACCTAGCCCGCCCAGGATCGCCCTTCGCCACACCCCGCAGTACTTCCCGGGCACCGCGAACACCGGTTTTTATGACCGGTGTCTGTGACTCGGTTAACAACACCGCTCACGCGGAATACAATCCAGTGGTCGACCACTCTTCCCACCTCAGACAAGAGGACGGCGATGTCTCGATTCACCTCTCCCGCTTTCCTGAGGCAGGCGGGGGGTAAACACCTCCGAGCCCACCCACCGCCCGCCGTCGACCTGACCCGGCCCAGCGTGGCGCGGCTGCACTCCTTCCACCTCAAGGGCAAGGACCACTTCGAGGCGGACCGGGACCTGGCCAGCCGCGCGGAGCGGGCCGCTCCGGGGTTCCAGGACCTCGTGCTGGGCGAGCGGGCCTTCCTCCAGCGCGCCGTCCGCCACCTGTGCGCGGACCTGGGCATCCGGCAGTTCATCCAGTTCGGCGCGGGCCTTCCCGCACCGGGCGATCCGCACGAGATCGCCCACGAGAGCGACCCCCGGGCCCGGGTCGTCTACGCCACAGACGACCCGGTGGTCCTGACCCACCACCTCGCCCTGCTCCGCGACCGGCGCACCACCACCGCGGTTCGCGCCTCGCTCACCCGTCCGGAAGAGCTCCTGAACAGCTCCGAGACCCGGAGCTTCCTCGACCTGGACGAGCCCGTCGGCCTGCTGCTCACCGGCGCCGTCACGCACACCTCCGACGCCGACCACCCGGCCGAGCACATCGCCGCCCTGCGCGACGCCCTGGCTCCCGGCAGCCACATGGTCCTCAGCCACTACTGTCGCCCCGACCCGGCCGTCTACCCCAAGGACGCGGCGCGGGCCGAGCAGCTGGACCAGGTGTTCGCCGAGCGCCTGCGGTCCGGCCGCTGGCGCTCCCGGCAGGCCATCCTCGACTTCTTCGAGGGCTGGCGCGTCACCGAGCCCGGCGTGATCGAGGTCCAGCGGTGGCGCACGCTACCCGTGGCCCCGCCCGTACCCGGCTGCTACCAGATGCCCCAGCGCAACCGCCGACTGCTCATCGGCGGCCTCGGCGGGATCTGAGGCGTTCCTCCTCCCCGCGTCGCAGCCGCCCCGGACCGGCAGCGGGCGAGGTCCGCCACCGCGCACACCCGGCCCCTCAGCCCAGGGGCCCCGACACCGAGCGGTCCCGTGTCCCGACCACGGGGACCGCCGGAGTGCTCCAGCGGCACCGAACCGCTGGCGCGGGTGGTGGATGTCCGGCCGGGAAGACCCGGCCGCCCCGTCACCGAGGATGGCTCCCGAGAGCACGGGGGCGGACCCGGTGCCGCTCCCCTCGCCGTTGAGCGGGCGCACGTCGCCCCCGGACCGTGGTCCCTCGACCGCGGTCCCGTCCCGTAGCCCATGCCGCCGTCCCACCGGAACAGGAAGCCGGTCGGACCGGGCCCGGCGCCCACACACGCGCCGTGACCGTGTCACGCGCTGCGATGGAAGGGTGCGCCCCCTACCAGTGCCCACGCGTGCCATGACCGCCGGGCGTCCCGTCGACACCGACCGACCAGGACCCTGCGCACGGGTCGTCCCCCACTCGTCCGCCGCTGGGTCCGCCCCGGCGGACGGAAGCCTGCCGGGGCGGAGTCTCTCAGGGGCTGGTGCAGCTGATACCGCTGGGTGCCGTGGAGGAGTCTCCGGTGGCGACGAAGCCGAAGGTGACGGTGCCGTCGGCCGCGATGGCGCCGTTCCAGGGGGTGTTGCGCACCGTGACGGTTCCACTGGTGCCGGTGTTCACCCCGTTCCAGAGGTTGCCCACGGACTGCCCCGGAGCCAGGGTCATACCGACGCTCCAGCCGTCGAGCGCGCTGGCGCCGTCGTTGCGGACCGACACCTCGCCCTGGAAACCGCCGGACCAGCTGTTGACCGTCCGGTAGCTGGCCGTGCAGGCGCCGTCCGTGCCGCCGTCGTCACCGCCACCGCCATCGCCGCCACCATCGTCGGTCAGGATCGGGGTCTGCCAGTCCCTCCACTCGGACAGGTCGCCGGACCTGCCGGGCGCGACCCGGAACACGCCGGGGGCCTCGCCCGTCCCGTGCAGGAACGTCTCGATGCTCTGCCGCAGCGGGGCACGCCACTCGGGCCTGGTGGCGCAGTGGGTGCCGTCCTGGACGTCGGACCAGTAGCTGATGTTGTCCTGGGCGCCGAGTGCCTGGTAGACCTGCGCTCCGCCCAGGGCCGCCACGCTCCCGGACCGGGCGCCCAGCCAGTCGATGTGGGGGTTCTCCATGACGAACAGTCCGCGCGGCGCGATCATGCCCAGGATCTGGTGCGTGTCCACCGGCAGCGTGCTCGGGTTGCCCGTGTGGGAACCGAAGGCGTCACCCAGCCACGGCTGCTCGCCGTAGGCGCTGCTCAGGGGCTGGGCTCCGCTCTCCTGGGCGACTCCGCGCAAGACGGGGACGCCGCCGGTGCCCGACTCGATGGGCATGGTCAGATCGATGCGCTGGTCGAACGCGCCCGCCACGAGGGCGCCCTTGCCGTAGCGCGAGCACCCGGTGACGCCGGTCGCGTCCGCCTGGAGGACGCTGCCGCCCGACTGCTCGACGACGTCGATGATGCGGCTCGCGCCCCAGGCCCAGGCCATGAGCAGTCCCGTGCCGCTGGAGGAGCCGTAGACGTCGTAGAACGCGCCCTGTTTGTTTCCTCGCGAGGTGCCCTCGGCCCCGACCGCGAAGGGGTCGTAACTGATGACGGCGGCGCCCGCGGCGTTGATGGTGGCCGTGTCCGCCCCGAACCCGCCGTAGACGATGACGGCCGGGAAGGGCCCAGGACCGCTCGGCAGATCCACCGACGCCGAGAAGCTGGTACTGCGGCCCTGGTCCGTCACGTTCACGGTGATGCCGGACGAGGTGACCGTGCCCGTGACGCTGTCGGGCGGTGCGGGTTTCTCCCCGTAGACGGAACTCTCCGCCAGTTCGTGGATCTCCGCCCGGCGGCACTCCCACTCCTCCCGGGTGGAGACGCGGGTGCCGTCCAGGCTGGTGAAGGGATCGGGAAGCAGGGGATCGGCGGCCGGGGGGCCGGGCTCGGGCACCGCGCAGTCGGCGCCGTTGTGCTCGGCGGCGGGTTGGACCTGCGCGGCGGCGCCGGTCGGCGGGACGAGGGTGGTGGCCAGGCTGGCCGCGGCCACGAGGGCCGTGGCCGCCCACACCCGGGATCGGTGGCGGTGGAAGCGCATGAGGACCTCCGGAGGGAGGGCGCGCGGTCGGCCGGAACGGTCCCTGCCGGATGGCGTCGGGTCGCGTACCCGCCGGTGCGCGCCAGACGGGGGGTTGTGCCGGTCCGGCCCGACGGGGGCGCCGCCGCGCGTGCGGCGGCCGGGAGCAGCATGCGGACTTGCCGGTGGGGAGTGGGGGTCGCGGGCCGGAACCAGCAGTGCGAGCCTCCATGGTAGGAAGAGCTTTCGGCTGTTTTCCAGTGGAGTAACGGAACTTTTCCGGAATACTTTCGGAAGTGGGGCACGCAGGCGCGAACGCATGAGACAGCCGGGACAGCTGGAACTCCGGACACCTGGGGACCGCAAGTGCGAGCGTGCGAGGCAGCCGGGACGGGTGGGGCCTTGGGGAATTCAGGGCCGCGAGCGCACGGAGACAACCAACCCGAGGAAGAGCCGGGGAATCCGCCCTCGGAAGCCGTCAGGGACCTCTTCTGCGGAGAAGCGGACCGGACACGACGAGACAGGGCCCCTCCCCTGGTGGGGGAAGGACCCTGTCCTTGCTGCTCCCGCGATTGGACTCGAACCAATAACCTGCCGGTTAACAGCCGGCTGCTCTGCCGATTGAGCTACGCGGGATCGCACTGGTCCCCAAGCCCCGGGGGCTCGGCGACATCCCTCAGCCTAGCGCCTTCCGGAGGGTGCTCGCGACGGGTTTTCGCCTCCCGCACCGGCTCCGACCACCCGACCAGCCGCTCGCCCGGCCAGCCGCCCGAAAGGCCGAGGGCCCGCCGGATGCTTCCGACGGGCCCTCATGGTGCTCCCGCGATTGGACTCGAACCAATAACCTGCCGGTTAACAGCCGGCTGCTCTGCCGATTGAGCTACGCGGGATGGCATCCGCCCCACGGCCGGGCCGTGGCGACACATCAAGCGTAGCGTCCCCGCGGAGTGCTCGTGACCGGTGTCGGCATGTGTGGCGGAGTCGCGACGGGGTAACGTCGAGCACGGATCACGCCGATCGTCTCCAAAGGGTGAAGAGGTAGACCATGCGTTACCGGATCACGTTCGCCGCCGGACTCGCCATCGGTTACGTCCTGGGAGCACGGGCGGGCAGGGCCCGCTACGAGCAGCTCGCGCGCACCGCGCGCAAGGTGGCCGACAGCCCGGTCGTCCAGGAGGTCGCCGGCCTCGTCGGCGCCCAGGTCAGCAATGCGGGCCGCACCGTCTACGACAAGGCCGTGGACAAGATGCCGGTCACGTCCGTGCGCGACTTCCTCGCGCGGCCCACCGACGAGGAGATCGAACTCGTCGAGTGGGAGAGCCACAGGTCCAACGGCACCCAGCCTCCGGAGGAGAACGGCTCCCCCGGCAACGGCGGGAACCGCTAGTGGCCCTGTTCTCCAGGGGTGTACCCGCGGCGCTGCGCGCCCGGCTGGAGCGGGGCGAGCGCGTGCTGGCCCACGCGCCCGTCGCCTCCCCGGCCGGGGAGGCGGCGCCCGTCCTGGCCGCCACCACGCGGGCCCTGCACCTGCCCGACGGGCGCGCGGTGCCCTGGCAGGACATCGACCAGGCCAGCTGGAGCCCCGACACCTTCACCTTCCTGGAGGAGGGCACGGGCGAGCACACGGTGCGGCTGCGCTCGGACCCAGGCTCCGACGGCGTGGACTACCGCCGCCTGGCCGAGACCGTCTCCGAGCGGGTCACCGCGACCATCCTGGTCAACCGCTTCGTGCCCTTCCCCGGCACGGACTCCTCCACGGGCTTTCGCCTGGTGGCGCGGCGGCCGCCCGGTGGCGCCGACGTGGTCTGGCGCATCCACCTGGGCGAGGGGGTGGACCAGCGGGACCCGCGCCTGCCCGAAGCCGTCTCCCGCGCCCTGGACGCCCTCCACGACCAGATGGGCGTGTGAGCCGTGCCCCGAAGACGCCTTCCCAGCGCCCGGCCGGTGCCGGGCGGCTGAGGGGGTTCCGCGCGCCCGGCACCGAGTGAGTCGGGAACGGTCAGCAGGTCTCGAAGAGGTAGTCCCCGTGGTCGGGGCCGACCAGGTCCAGGTCACGCAGGATCATCCGGGAGGGCGCGCCCGGAGCCGCGCAGGCCTGCTCGAAGGTCATCCCCTCCTCCTCCAGTGCCTCGGGGTACTCCACCGCCAGGACGGCGTCGCCGTAGACGTCGGTGTAGGCCTCGCACTCGTTCCACACCGCGCACTCCTCCGTCATCGCGAAGTCGAAGCCGACCTCCTCCCTGGCGCGCTCGGTGACCTCGGCGGAGTTCTTCTGGCCCGCGGCCATGCCGTGTCCGTGGGTGAGCCCGACCAGCTCGGCGGCCAGCGCGAGGTTGTCGTCGACCGTGAGCAGGCCCTGGGAGCGCAGGTCCGAGTCCAGGTTGTCGAACTCGACCGCGTCGAAGCCCTTGTCCGCGCAGGCGGCGACGGTCTCGGCGAGGATGTCGGCGATGTCGGAGCGCTTGTCCTCGGTGGAGGTGTCCAGGAGGCGCTCGTCGGGCCAGTCCTCGTCGACGACGGGCTCGCCCGAGGCGTCGCGCAGGATCAGGTCCGGGTGCTCCTCGAGCCACCACTCCAGGTCGCCGGGCTGGGTCTGGAAGCCGTTGACGTAGCAGACGGAGTACATCCCCTCCGCCGGTTCGGAGGTGGAGTCGCGCACCACCGTGCCGACGCCCGAGGGCGGGGCGTAGGAGGCGCCGAGCTGGTAGTCGAACGTGCCCTCGGGGAAGCCGTCGAAGGCGGCCGCGGTCGCCTCGGAGGCGGTGTCCGAGGTGTCCGAGGTGGAGGAGGCGAGTTCGTCGCCGCCGCCCTGGCTCGCACAGCCCGCGGCCAGGAGCGCCGTCAGGCCGACGGCGGCGGCGCGGAGCCCGGTGGGTGTGAACATGGAGGAACCCCGTTCCGCGGCGGTGGGGTGGCCCGCCGCCTGGTGGTCGGCGGTCCCGCCGCGCGGGCGGGACGACGCCTACAGTAGGTGCTCGCGCCCGGGGCGGGGCCCGGTCCGCGGGACGCGGCGGGGGTCACGGGCGCGGCCCGCGCCGGAACGCACGGTCACCCTAGCCACGGCCGCGGTCCCGCGAAAGGCTCGGTCTCTCGGCCACCGACCGGCCGTGTCCCCGGGGTGGTCCGGAACTGCGGGAACCCCCCGGGGATGTCGGCAGGGTCACACGCTTCCCAGGACACAACAGGCGTCACACACGGTCGGGTCGCCCGGCGGGCTCCCGCGCGTCGCGTTCCGCCAGCCCCCGCGCCAGCACCTCGGCCAGGTGCAGCGCCCGGCGGCCCGCCCCCTGTTCGATCTGGGTGCGGCAGCTGTAGCCGTCGGCCAGCACCAGCGTGTCCGGGGAGGCGCCGCGCACCCGGGGCAGCAGTTCGCGCTCGCCGATGGCCGCGGACACCTCGTAGTGGCCCTCGGTGAACCCGAAGTCGCCCGCCAGTCCGCAGCAGCCCGAGTCCAGCACCTCGCCGTCGATCCCCGCGCGGGCGATCAGCTCGCGGTCGGCGTCGAAGCCGATCACCGCGTGCTGGTGGCAGTGCACCTGCGCCAGGGCCGAGGCCGCGATCCGGGGCGGCCGCCAGTCGGGCGCGTACTCGTTGAGGAAGCCCGCGAGCGTGTGCACGGCCGCGGCCACCCGCTCGCTCCGCTCTCCCGGGAGCAGCTCGACCAGGTCGTGGCGCAGCGCGGCGGTGCAACTGGGCTCCAGACCCACCACGGGCAGCCCCTCCTCCACCAGCGGCTCCAGCGCCCGCACCGCTCGGCGCATCACCGCGCGGGCGGTGTCCAGCTGTCCGGTGGACACCCACGTCAGACCGCAGCACACCTGTCCCCGGGGCAGCACCACGGTGAACCCGGCGTCCTCCAGCACGCGCACGGCGGCCGCGGGCACGTTCGGGTTGAGGTGGTTGCCGAAGGTGTCCGGCCACAGCACCACCCTCGGTCCGCCGGTACGGGCCTGTCCGCGCGCGGCGCGGCGCCGGAACGCGCGGGTGAAGGTGGTGCGGGCGAACGAGGGCAGGTCGCGCTGGGCGGCCACCCCCGCGACCCTCTTGGCCAGGCGCGACACCACCGGCAGCCGGGTGGCGCGGTTGGCCTCGGCCGGGGCGAGCGAGGCCAGGCGCGCCCAGAGGGGCAGCCAGCCCATGGAGTAGTGGGCGGCCGGGCGCACCCTGCCCCGGTAGTGCTGGTGCAGGAACTCGGCCTTGTAGGAGGCCATGTCCACGTTGACCGGGCAGTCGCTCAGGCAGCCCTTGCAGGACAGGCACAGGTCCAGGCTCTCGCGCACCTCCTCCGAGCGCCAGCCGTCGGTGATGACGTCGCCGCTGGCCATCTCGAACAGCAGGTGGGCGCGGCCGCGGGTGGAGTGCTTCTCCTCCTGGGTGACCTGGTAGCTGGGGCACATCACGCCCGGCCCCTCCTGGCGGCGGCACTTGCCCACACCGGAGCAGCGGCGCAGCGCCTTGGCGAGGTCGCCGTCGTCCTCGCGGTAGGCCAGTTCGGCCCGCGAGAGCAGCGGCAGCACCGGGCCGGACCGCTCCGGAGGCGTCGTTCGGGGGCTGCGGGATGCGGTGGAAGACCCGGGGACGGAAGGACCGGAACCGGAGAGGCCGGGGACGGCGGCCACCCGGACGTCGGCGTCCAGGGGCAGCGGGTCGACGATGATGCCGGGGTTCATGAGGCCCGCGGGGTCCCAGATCCGCTTGAACTCGCCGAAGGCACGGACGAGGGAGGCCGGGTACATGCGGGCCAGGAGCTCCGAGCGCGCCTGGCCGTCGCCGTGCTCGCCCGACAGGGAGCCGCCGTGCCGGACCACGGTGTCGGCGGCCTCCTCCATGAACTCCCGGTACTCGCGGCGGCCCCGCTCGGTGGTGAGCTCGAAGTCGATGCGCACGTGCAGGCAGCCGTCGCCGAAGTGGCCGTAGACCACGCCGAAGCGGCCGTGGCGCTCCATGAGCGCCTCGAAGTCGCGCAGGTAGTCGCCCAGGTTCTCGGGCGGCACCGCGGCGTCCTCCCAGCCCGACCAGGCCTCGGCCCCGGAGGGCGTGCGCTGGGTGAGCCCGGCGCCCTCCTCCCGGATGCGCCAGAGCGCCTTCTGGTGGGCGGGGTCGGAGACGACGAGGGCGTCACTGGGGCGGGAGGCGCCCGACAGGGCGGCGAGCATGCCCTCCGCGGCGTCGGCGGCGTCCGCGGGATCCTTCCCGGCGACCTCCACCAGGAGCCAGGCGCCGCCCTCGGGCAGCGGTACGCGCGAGCCGGAGCCGAACCGGTCCAGGGAGGCGACCATGCGGTGGTTGATGCCCTCGACGGTGAGCGGGCGGTGGCCGAGCAGGTCGGGGACGGCGTCGGCGGCCGCGGGGGCGTCGGGGTAGCCGAGGACGGCCAGGGCGCGGGCGGGCGGCGACTCGACCAGGCGCACGGTGGCGCCGAGGACGAACACGCAGGTGCCCTCGGTGCCCACGAGGGCGGCGGCGACGTCGCGGCCCTTCTCCGGCAGCAGGCGGTCCAGGGAGTAGCCGGACACGCGGCGGCGGAAGTCGGGCATCGCGGTGCGCAGCTCGGCGCGGTGGGCGTCCACGAGGCGGGCGAGGGCGGCGTGGATCTGGCCCTCGCGTCCGGGGCGCGCGGCCAGGGCGCGGTGCTCCTCGTCGTCGCCACCGGAGCCGACGGTGAGCCGGGTCCCGTCGCTGAGCAGCACGTCGAGGGAGACGATGTTGTCGGCGGTGGTGCCCCAGGCGACCGAGTGGGAGCCGCAGGCGTTGTTGCCGACCATGCCGCCCACGGTGCAGCGGCTGTGGGTGGAGGGGTCGGGGGCGAAGGTGAGCCCGTACCCGGCGGCGGCGCGGCGCAGGTCGTCGAGGATGACGCCGGGCTGCACGGTGGCGGTGCGCGCCACGGGGTCGATGCCCTCGATGGCGCGCAGGTGGCGGGAGGTGTCGATGACGACGCCGGTGCCGATGGCGTTGCCCGCGATGGAGGTGCCGCCGCCCCGGGGGACGATCGCCACCCCGTGCTCGGCGCAGGCGCGGACGGCCGCCACACAGTCCTCGACGGTCTCGGGGACCACCACGGCGAGCGGGACGCGGCGGTAGTTGGAGGCGTCGGAGGTGTAGAGGGCGCGTGTCCCCGCGTCGAAGGCGACCGTGCCCCGGACGCGGCTCTCCAGGTCTCGGCGCAGGGCGGCGACGTCGGTTCGGGCTGTGGTGCTGCTGTGCGGGTCGGCCATGGTGCCAGCGTGGCGGCTGCGGCCGCGGCGCCGCAAGCGTGCCGCGCTGCCCGGCCGCACTGCCCGGCCGCGCCGTCCGGAGCCGGGCGCCCGCCCCTCCCAGGTCCGCTGTCCGGACTGCCGCGGGCCCGGTGTCCGGTTCCCCCCGGGACCGGTGCCCGCGCCTGACGCCCCGGGGCTCAGCCCCCGAGGGACTCGTCCATGGCCCGCACCAGCTCACCGCGGGGGTCCATGTCCAGGTTCCACACCATGAGCCCGCCCAGCCCCCGTTCGAGCACGTACTCGCCCTTGAGGCGGATCACCTCGGGGTTGTCGTAGGTCCACCACTCGTCGCCGTCCAGGACCCAGTGGGCGCCCGCCTCCTCGTCCAGGGCGCGGGGGCCCTCGATCTCCTGGAGTTCGGAGAAGGCCATGGTCGGGCCGTCGTAGCGGTCCTCGGCGGGCCCGGCGACCGGCTGCCCCGGCCCGGGTTCGGAGGGGTCCTCCAGCTGCCAGCCGCGGCCGAAGGCCGGAACACCCATCACGAGCCGGTCCGGGGGCGCGCCCAGGTCCACGTAGCGCCGCACGGCCCGGTCGACGCTGTTGGCGTCGGCGTCGGAGGTGTACAGGTTGGAGTGGTAGGCGGTCCGCTCGCTCCACGGGCCGGCGAAGTCGTAGCCCTGCACGGTGGCGAAGTCCAGGTGCTCGAAGACCCGCGCGTCGTAGGCCTCGCTGGCCGCGGCCCCGCCGGGCAGCGACGCGGACAGGACGTACTCCTCCCCGGTCTCCCGGGACAGCGCGTCCATCTGGCGGCGGAACTCGGCCGCCAGGAGGGTGAAGTTGGCCGCGTCGTCGGGGTGCTCCACGTTGTCCGGGTGGCCCGCTCCCCCGGGCCACTCCCAGTCCAGGTCGATGCCGTCGAAGATCCCGGCGGCCACCCCGTCGCCGCCCTGCGGCTCGCCCTCGAACACCGGCAGGTCGCCGCGCAGCCACAGGTCCAGGCAGGAGGACACGAAGGCCTCCCGGGACTCGGGGGTGCGGGCCGCGGTGGAGAAGTGCGTGGACCAGTTCCAGCCGCCCAGGGACAGGCTGGCCCTCAGGTGGGGATGCCTCTCCTGGAGCTGGCGCAGCTGGTTGAGGCTGCCCGCGAGCTCCTGCTCGTACTCGTCGGCCTGCCCGCTGACGCTCTGGTCCGCGTCGTAGCGGCGCTGGTACAGCTCCCAGGGCTGGTCGTGGGTGCCCGGGACGTGGCACAGGCCCTCGGCGCTGATGTCACCGAACGCCCACATCAGGCGGGTCAGGTGCTCGGGGGCTCCGCTGTCCTCCAGCTCCTTGACGGTGTAGCCGCGGTTGGCCACGTTCCAGTCGGCGAAGTACCCGAGTCGCTCGGGGTTCCTTCCGGTCGCGGTCACGAAGACCCCCGTGATCAGCACCGCGGCGGCCACGACCGCACCCAGGACGAGCAGGGGGCGGCGCCGCGGGGTCGGTGCGTCGCCCGGCGGGGCTGGCGTGGCTCTCACTCCTACGACGTTAGACGCCGGGCGCGCCGGGTGCGGCGGGTCGACACCAGGTCGGCCACATCAGGCCGACCGTCCGCCGGACGGGAACCCTGGGGGCGGCCCACGCGTTGGTGGTGACCGCCGACCCATGCGCCGCAGTTCAGCACCCTTCGGTTCCGGCCGGACCGGACCCAGCGCCCACCGGCGGACGCTCTCAGTCGGTGCGGATGAAGTCGCGCAGGCTCCCTGCCCGCGAGGGGTGGCGGAGCTTGGCCAGGGTCTTGGCCTCGATCTGGCGGATGCGCTCACGGGTCACCCCGAACTCGCGCCCCACCTCCTCCAGCGTGTGCGGGTGGCCGTCGGCCATCCCGAAGCGCAGCCGGATGATGCGCCGCTCGCGGTCGGACAGACCGCCGAGGATGGCCCCCAGCTGCTCCTGGAGGACGGTGAAGGCCGCCGCCTCGACCGGGGCGACCGCGTCGGCGTCCTCGATGAAGTCGCCGAAGTCGGACTCCTCCTCGCCGATCGGCGACTGGAGCGAGACGGGCTCCCGGGCGATCCGCTGGATCTCCAGGACGCGCTGGCCGACGAACCCGGCTGCCGTGGAGATCTCCTCGACGCTGGGTTCGCGGCCGAGCTGCTGGTGCAGCTGGTGCTGGACCCGGACGATCTTGTTGATCGTCTCGACCATGTGCACGGGGACGCGGATCGTGCGCGCCTGGTCGGCAATCGCCCGCGTGATGGCCTGGCGGATCCACCACGTCGCGTAGGTGGAGAACTTGAAGCCCTTGCCGTAGTCGAACTTCTCGACGGCCCGGATCAGGCCGAGGTTGCCCTCCTGGACCAGGTCGAGCAGGAGCAGGCCGCGGCCCATGTACCTCTTGGCGATGGACACCACGAGGCGCAGGTTGGCCTCGATCAGGCGCCTCTTCGCCCGTCGCCCCTCCTCGACCAGGCAGGCCAGCTCCTCCGCGGTGCGCACGCCCTCGTCGGGCGCGCAGTGCTGCGCGTAGAGGCCGACCTCGATCGCCTTGGCCAGTTCGACCTCCTGCTCGGCGCTCAGCAGCGGTACCCGGCCGATCTCGCGCAGGTAGAGGCGTACCAGGTCCGACCCGGAGCGCCTGCCGCCGTCGGTGACGGGGCCGGCGTCCTCGGGACCGGTGTCGTCGGGTCCCGAGACCTCCACGCCGATGACCGACCCCGTGTCGGGGAGCAGCCGGACCACCTGTCGAATGGGCGGAGTTTCGTTGGTCACAACTGTTGGAGCCACCCGCCCATTGTGCCCTTTCGGGTACCTCGGAAGGGAGAACTACTATTGTCACCCCGGTGCTACATACCGCCCCGTCACATCTCCTGGAGAGCGCGTTTTTGCTGTTGGAGCGCCATGAGTTCGGTCAGCAGACGCTGTTGTTCCTCCACCTGGGGAGTTCCCTCCAGACGGGACAGTTCCGATCTCAGGTTTGACTCGCGCCGGTTGATGGAATGAGTCTTGATTGTGCCCAGTATTTGCCGGGCGTAATGTTCGTCGAGTTCTCCGTAGAACTCCAGCTGTTCCACCACCAAACGGGTGAGGAAATCACGCTGCGTGTCATTGGGGGCGGCCTCGCGCAGGCCGTTCACCCACGCGGCGGGATCGTGCGCGGCGGCCACCCCGCCCGCGGCGGTGATGAGCTCGAGCACGGCCCTGTGCTGGGGAACGGTGAAGTCCTCCTCGGTGAACGCGTCGAAGCCCACGGCCAGTGAGGGGGACTGTAGGGCGATCTTGAGCGCCTGGCGCTCGCGCTGCACGGAGGGGTCGCCCACGTTGTAGGGGGCCTCCTGCGCGTCCGGGGTGGGCACGGGCCGCGCGGGGGCCGTCCGCGGCCCGGGGCCGCGGCCCCGGGCGCCGCGCATGTGCTGGTTGACCCGGCGCAGCACGAAGGCCTCGTCCAGGATGCCGATCCAGCGGTCCAGGTTCCTGCCGTAGTCGCGGCGTACGCCCTCGTCGCGGATGCTGGCGACCACCGGGGCGGCGGCGTCCAGGGCGGCCATCCTGCCCTCGGGGGTGGACAGGTCGTAGCTCTCCATGACGTTGCGGATCATGAACTCGTACAGCGGGGCAGCGTCCTTGACGAGGTCGACCACGGCCTGCGGCCCGTGCTGGAGGCGCAGGTCGCAGGGGTCGAGCCCGTCGGGCTGCACGGCGACGAAGGTCTCGGAGGCGAACCCGTGCTCCTCCGCGAAGGCGCGCACGGCCGCCTTCTGGCCCGCCTTGTCTCCGTCGAAGGTGAACACGACCTTGCCGCTCTGGTTGGTGCGGCCCAGCAGCATGCGGCGCAGGATCTTGACGTGGTCCTCGCCGAAGGAGGTGCCGCAGGTGGCCACGGCGGTGTCCTCCCCGGCGAGGTGGCAGGCCATGACGTCGGTGTAGCCCTCGACGATGACCGCCTTGCCCTCCCGGGCGATGTTGCGCTTGGCCAGGTCGAGCCCGTACAGCAGCCGTCCCTTGTGGAAGACGGGGCTCTCGGGGGAGTTGAGGTACTTGGGCCCGTCCTCCTCGGGGTCGAGCTTGCGGGCGCCGAAGCCGACCACCTCGCCGGTGACCTCGCGGATGGGCCACAGCAGCCTGTTGCGGAAGCGGTCGTAGGCGCCGCGCCGGCCCTGGCTGGCCAGGCCGCCCTCGACGAGCTCGGCGTCGGTGAAGCCCTTGCGGCGCAGGTGCGCGGTGAGGTTCTCCCATCCGGCGGGGGCGTAGCCGAGGCCGAAGTGCTCGGCGTGCGTGCGGTTGAACCCGCGCTCGTCCAGGAAGCGCCGGGCGGTGACCGCGCCCGGGGAGAGGAGCTGCTCGGCGTAGAACTCGGCGGCGGCGCGGTGGGCGTCGAGCATGCGCTGGCGCTTGCCCGTGTCGTGCCTGGCGGAGCTGCGGCCGCCCTCCTCGTAGCGCAGGGTGATGCCGACCTGGCGGGCGAGCGTCTCGACGGCCTCGGTGAAGCTGAGGCTGTCGATCCTCTGGAGGAAGGAGATGGTGTCCCCGCCCTCTCCGCAGCCGAAGCAGTACCAAAGATTTTTGGAGGGGGTGACGTTGAAGGAGGGGGACTTCTCGTCGTGGAAGGGGCACAGGCCCTTGAGCGACCCGCCCCCGGCGTTGCGGAGCTGGAGGTACTCGCCGATCACGTCGGCGATGGGCGCGCGCTCGCGTACGAGGGCGATGTCTTCGTCTCTGATCCGGCCTGCCACGGTCTCCAGGGTAGTTCGCTCCGCCGACGTCGCGACCGCCGTCCACAGGCCCGCCCCGGGCCCACCCCCGCCCCCGCGCCGCGAAGACGCCTGTCCCACACCGCGAAGGCGCCAGCGCCCGGGTTTTCCCGTCGCGCCACCGGACGGCCACCTGCCGGTCGGCTCCGCGCCGGTGGATCCTGGGACCATCGGGCTCCCCCGATGACCGGTTCCCCGAGGAGGCTCGGCACAGGTGCGCGGACTCCCCCACACGTCCGGCCGCGGCGCTTTCTGGTTCGTCGTGGTCGCCTCGGTCCTCGCGGTGGCCCTGGCCGTGGCGCTCGGCTTCGTCGTGGTCAACCGCCTGACCGGCGGCGGCACGGCCCTCGTGGAGGGTGTGGTGGGCTCGGAGAAGGTGGAGCTGTTCGAGGACGAGCGTGTCGTGGAGCGCTTCGCCGAACTCGGGTACGAGGTGCGGGTGCGCCCCCGGGGCTCGCGCCTGATGGCCGAGGACGCCGAGGGCGCCGACTTCGTCTCCCCCGGCTCGGGTCCGGCCTCCGAGCACGTGCGCGAGCGGCACGGGATCTCCACCGAGTACCGCCCCTTCAGCACCCCGATGGTCCTGCTGAGCTACCAGCCGATGGTGGACGCCCTGGAGGGCGCCGGGGTCGCCGAACAGGCCGAGGACGGCACGTGGTCGCTGGACCTGGCCGCCTACCTGGAGCTGACCGAGGAGCGCACCCGCTGGCGGGACCTGCCCGGGGACGCGGTCGGCTCCAGCAACCGCAACGAGGTGCTGGTGCGCACCACCGACCCGCGCACCTCCAACTCGGCGGCGATGCACGTGGCGGCCCTGTCCTACCTGCTCAACGGTGAGGAGGTAGTCGCGCCGGGCGGGGTGGACGAGGAGCTCACCGGGACGCTGTCGCGCCTGTTCCTCGCCCAGGGCCAGCCGCCGGAGTCCTCCCAGCAGCCCTTCGACCAGTACCGCGACCTGGGGTCGGGGCACACGCCGCTGCTGTGGGCCTACGAGGCGCAGTACGTGAACGCGATGGTCAACGGGCCCGCGCTCGCCGACGACGCGGTGGTGCTCTACCCGGGGCCGACCGTGTACGCGGTGCACACCGTCGTGCCGTTCACGGAGGCGGGCGACGCGGTCGGCCGCCTGCTCGCCGAGGACCCGCGGCTCCAGGAGCTGGCCGCGGCACACGGGTTCCGCACCGAGGGCGGCGCCCAGTTCGAGGACCTGGTGGCCGAGCACGGGCTGCCGGTGCGCGTCCGGGTGGGAGACGTGGTGAACACGCCCACCTACGAGGTCCTGGAGACCCTGCTGACGGGGATCGAGGACTCCTACACCAGCAACGGGATGCGCCCGCCCGCCCCCGACGCGTCGGTACGCGACGGCGGCGCGGGGGGCGGGGGCTAGGACATGGCGGGCGGACACGGAGGCGGGACGGCGATGGCGGCTGGAACGGGGACCGGGAGGAGCCGCGGGGTCCGCAGGGGCCGCGGGGTCAGCGGCGCGTGCGCGGCGGTGCTCGCGGCGGCCCTGGCGGCGGCGGGCTGCTCCGCCCCGGGGTCGGACCCGGACGTGACGCTGCGGATCCTGGCCGGGAGCGAGATCGCCGACCTGGAGCCGCTGCTGGAGGAGGCCGGAGAACGCACCGGGGTGACGGTGGAGCTGGAGTACACCGGCACGCTGGACGGCATGGCACGGATCGCCGCGGGCGACCGGCAGGGCGAGGGCGGGGAGTACGACGCGGTGTGGTTCGCCTCCAACCGCTACCTCAACCTGGACGGCGAGGGCCGGTCGGCGGTGCACGTGGAGACGCCGGTCATGGTCTCCCCGGTGGTGCTGGGCGTGACCGCCGACCGCGCGCGGGAGCTGGGGTGGGACGAGGGCGCGGAGGTGACCTGGTCAGACGTGCACCGGGCGGTCACGGAGGAGGACTTCACCTACGGGATGACCAACCCGGGCGCCTCCAACTCGGGCTTCTCCGCACTGATCGGGGTGGCCTCGGCGATGGCCGACACGGGCGCGGCGCTGCGCTCCGAGGACGTGGAGCGGGTGGGGCCGGAGCTGGCGGAGTTCTTCGCGGGCCAGGAGGTGACGGCGGGGTCGTCGGGGTGGCTCACGGACGCGTTCGTGCGGCGCGCGGAGGGCGGCAGGCCGGTGGACGGGCTGGTCAACTACGAGTCGGTGATCCTGTCGCTGAACGCCTCCGGTGCGCTGGAGGAGCCCCTGACGGTCGTGTACCCGGCCGACGGCGTGGTGACGGCCGACTACCCGCTGACGCTGCTGTCGGACCCCTCCGAGCAGGCGCTGGACGGGTACGGGCGGCTGGTGGAGGACCTGACGTCGGAGGGGACGCAGCAGCAGATCGCCGACCGGACGCGGCGGCGCCCGGTCACGGCCGGGGCCGAGCTGTCCCCGGCGGTGCCCTCGCTGGTGGAACTGCCGTTCCCGGCGAGCCGCGCGGTCGTGGACGGCCTGGTGGCGGACTACTCGGCCTCGCTGCGCCGCCCGGCGCGCACCGTGTACGTGTTGGACGTGTCGGGGTCGATGGAGGGCGGCCGGCTCGCCGAACTCCAGTCGGCCCTGGGCGCGCTGACCGGCGCGGACGGCGGTTCCCTGGCGCGGAGCACGCAGTCCTTCCAGGAGCGGGAGGTGGTGACGCTGCTGCCGTTCTCCACGTGGCCCGCCGACCCGCTGACCTTCGTGGTGGAGACGGGTTCGGTGGACGAGGTCAACGCGGACCTGTCCGCGGCGGTGGAGGGGTTGGAGGCCGAGGGCGACACGGCCGCCTACGACGCCCTGGTGCGGGCGTACGGGCTGCTGGAGGAGGGGGCCCGCACGGACGACGAACCCCTGATGTCGGTGGTGCTGATGACCGACGGCGAGGTGAACCGGGGCGTGGGACTCGACGGCTTCCGGGACTCGCTGGCGGCGCGGTCGGACGCGGTGGCGGAGGTGCCGGTGTTCACGGTGCTGTTCGGGGAGTCAGACGTGCCGGAGATGACCGAGCTGGCGGAGCTGACGGGCGGCCGGGTGTTCGACGCCCGCGAGCAGGACCTGGAGCAGGTCTTCCGGGAGATCCGGGGCTACCAGTAGGGCTCCGGACCTCCCGGAGGGTGCCCTCTCAGGAGGAGGCCCGTGCCCGGTCCGCCGTGGGCGGCGAACCCTGGGCCCCGCCCCCGTCCCGTCGGGTCCCGAAGGAGGACGGGGAGACGGAGACGGTGACGGGCCCGGCGCTGACACGGCGCTTGTTGTAGATGTCGAAGGCGACCGCCAGGAGCAGCACCAGCCCCTTGATGAGCTGCTGCCAGTCCACGCCCAGGCCGATCAGGGACATGCCGTTGTTGAGCACGCCCATGACCAGGGCGCCGATGACGGCTCCGACGACGGTGCCCACGCCCCCGGAGGCGGAGGCGCCGCCGATGAAGGCCGCGGCGATGGCGTCGAGTTCGAACATGGTCCCGGCGCCGGTCGTGGCGGCGTTGAGCCGGGCGGTGAAGACGAGCCCGGCCAGCGCCGAGAGCACGCCCATGTTGACGAACACCCAGAACGTGGTGCGCTGGGTGCGGATCCCCGACAGCGCGGCGGCCTGCTCGCTGCCGCCGACGGCGTAGACCCGCCTGCCCATGGTCGTGGAGCGCATGACGAACGAGTACCCGGCGATGAGCGCGACGAGCAGCACGCCCACGACGGGCAGCCCGTTGTAGTCGGCGAGCACGTAGGTGAACGCCAGGATGGCGGCGACGAGCACGGCCGAGGAGGCGGCGGTGACCGGCGCGGACTGGACCGGGAGCCCGTACCCGAGCGAGCGGGCGCGCGAGCGCCACTGGATCCACACCAGGGCGGCGGCCCCCGCCGCGCCCAGCAGCAGGGTGGGCAGGTGCAGGCCGTCCCCGGCCTGCCAGGGCAGGAACCCGCTGGCGATGTTGCGCAGGGAGGGCGGCAGCGGAGCCACGGACTCCCCGCCCAGAACGGCCAGGGTCGCGCCGCGGAAGACGAGCATCCCGGCGAGGGTGACGATGAACGCCGGGACGCGCACGTAGGCCACCCAGAAGCCCTGCCAGGCGCCGATGAGCGCGCCGAGCAGCAGGGCCACGGGCACGACCACGACCGTGGGCAGCCCCCAGGTGGTCAGCATGATCGCCGACACCGCGCCGGTGAAGGCCACCACCGAGCCGACCGAGAGGTCGATGTGGCCGGTGACGATGACCAGCATCATTCCGATCGCCAGGATCAGGATGTAGGAGTTCTGCATGATCAGGTTGGTGACGTTGAGCGGGGTGAGGAGCAGGCCCCCGGTGAGGATCTGGAACAGCACGATGATGGCCACCAGGGCGGCGGCCATGCCGTACTGGCGGGAGTTCCCGCGGGTCAGCGCGCCGCCGAGCCGGGAGAGTCGGGAGGTTGCGGTGGGCTCTTTCACGGGTGTCCCCCGGTTCGCGTCATCAGTCTCATGAGGGTTTCCTGGTCGGCCCCCTCCCCGGGGACCTCTCCGGTGATGCGCCCCTCGCACATCGTGTAGACCCGGTCGCACATGCCGAGGATCTCGGGGAGTTCGGAGGAGATCAGCAGCACGCAGGCGCCCTCCGCGGCGAGGCGGCGGACGATCAGGTAGATCTCGTACTTGGCGCCGACGTCGATGCCGCGGGTGGGCTCGTCGAGGATCAGCAGTTCGGGCCGGGTGAACATCCACTTGCCCAGGACGACCTTCTGCTGGTTGCCGCCGCTGAGGGTGCGCACGGTCTGGGTGGTGCCCTGGCTCCTGACCCGCATGCTCTCGCTCATCCGGGCGGCCTCCACCGCCTCCAGCCCGGGGTCGAGGACACCGCGCGCGGACACGCGGTCCAGGGCCGCCAGCGTGGTGTTGTGGCGGATGTCGTCGTCGAGGATCAGGCCGAGGGACTTGCGGTCCTCGGGCACGTAGGCGAGGCCGCCGCGGATGGCGTCGGCGACGCTGGGGGTCGCGAGTTCGACGCCGTCCTTGAGCAGGGTGCCGCGGACGTGGCGCCCGTAGGAGCGGCCGAAGAGGCTCATCGCGAACTCGGTGCGCCCGGCGCCCATGAGGCCGGCCATGCCCACGACCTCCCCGGCGCGCAGGGTCAGGCCGACCCCGTCCACCACGCGCCGTCCGGCCTGGGTGGGGTGGTCCACCGTCCAGTCCCGGACCTCGAAGCGCACCCGGCCGATCTCGCCGGTGCGCGGGGGGTGGCGTTGGTCCAGTGCGCGGCCGACCATCCCGCGGATGATGCGGTCCTCGTCGACCGAGGGGGTCCCGTCGGCGTCGCGCTCCACGGCGAGGGTCTCGATGGCGCGGCCGTCGCGCAGGATGGTGACCTCGTCGCAGACGCGCACCACCTCACCGAGCTTGTGCGAGATGAGGATGCACGTGACGCCCTGGTCGCGCAGGTCCAGGAGGAGTTCGAGCAGCCGGGTGCTCTCCGCCTCGTTCAGCGCGGAGGTGGGCTCGTCCAGGATGAGCAGCCGCACCCGTTTGGCCAGGGCCTTGGCGATCTCCACGAGCTGTCTTGCGCCCACGCTCAGCGCCGCGACGGGCGTGGCCGGGTTCTCGTCCAGTCCGACCCGGCGCAGGAGCTCGCGGGCCCGGGCGTGGGTGGCGCCCCAGTCCAGGACGCCGTACCGGGCCTGCTCGTGGCCGAGGAAGACGTTCTCGCTGATGGACAGCTGCGGGATGAGGGCGAGTTCCTGGTGGATGATGGCGATGCCCGCGCGCTCGCTGTCGGCCACGCCGGAGAAGGCGCAGGGCTGCCCGTCCACGAGGATCTCGCCGCTGTGGGAGCCCGTGGGGTGGACCCCGCTGAGCACCTTCATCAGCGTCGACTTGCCCGCGCCGTTCTCCCCCATCAGGGCGTGGACGCGGCCGTGGCCGACGCTCAGCGACACCCCGTCCAGGGCCCGCACCCCGGGGAAGTCCTTGCGGATGTCGCGCATCGTCAGGAGCGGCCCGCTCCGGGGGGCGGGCCGCCTCTTCTCCGTCGTCACTGGAGCTCGGACTCCTCGTAGTAGCCGCTGCCGACCAGGACCTCGTGGTAGTTGTCGGCGTCCACCGAGACGGGCTCCAGCAGGTAGGAGGGGACGACCTTGACCCCGTTGTCGTAGCTCTCGGTGTCGTTGACCGGAACCTCCTCGCCCTGCACCACGGCCTCGACCATGTCGACCGTCTGCTCGGCCAGTGCCCGGGTGTCCTTGAACACGGTCTGGGTCTGCTCCCCGGCGATGATGGACCGGACCGAGGCGGCCTCGGCGTCCTGGCCGGTGATGACGGGCAGCGGCCGCTCCTCGCTGCCGTAGCCGACCGCCCGCAGGGACTCGATCACGCCGAGGCTGATGCCGTCGTAGGGCGACAGGACCGCGTGCAGCTCCTCCTCGGAGTAGTGGGCGCTGAGCAGGTTGTCCATGCGGTCCTGGGCGATGGCGCCGGACCAGCGCTGGGTGGCGATCTGCTCCATGGAGGTCTGGTCGCTGCGGACGACGAGGCGGCCGTCGTCGATGTGGGGCTGGAGGACCGACATCGCCCCGTCGAAGAAGTAGGAGGAGTTGTTGTCGTCGGGCGAGCCGCCGAACAGCTCGATGTGGAAGGGCCCCTCCTCGTTCTCCAGGTCGAGGGAGTCCACGATGTACTGGCCCTGGAGGACGCCGACCTGGAAGTTGTCGAAGGTGGCGTAGTAGCCGACGTGCTCGCTGCCGCGGATGAGGCGGTCGTAGGCGATGACGGGGATGTCGCTGGAGGCGGCCATGTCGAGCACGTCGCCGAGGGCCTCGCCGTCGATGGAGGCGACGACCAGGACGTCGGCGCCCCGGGTGATCATGTTCTCGATCTGGGCGACCTGGTCCTCGACGACGTCCTCGGCGTACTGGAGGTCGGTGCCGAAGCCGCGGGCCTCGAACTCGGCGACCATGTTCTCGCCGTCGTTGATCCAGCGCTCCGAGGACTGGGTGGGCATGGCGATGCCGACGACGCCGGCGTCGCCCTCGGGCCGCGCGGCGTCGCCGACGCCTCCGCAGGCGGTGAGCAGGAGCGTGCCGCACAGCGCGGCTGCCAGAAGGGGTGTGCGTCGGGGGTGGGGGGTCATGCGTTCGCCTTTCTGGGCGTTGTCCGGGCGCGGGCTCGCGCCGGAGGGCCGGTCAGTTCCGCCCGGTCATTTCCGGTCGGTCGAGACGGTGATGACGGACCAGGACACGGGGGGCAGGAGGGCGGAGAGCCTGCCGCCGTCCAGGGTCACGTCCCCGGCCGGTCGCGGGACGACCCGGTCGGGGGCGTCCATGGTGTTGTGGGCGTAGGGGTCGTCGTCGCTGAGGGTCCGGGCGTCGGTGACGGCCGTCGGGGCCAGGCCGCGCAGGTCGGCGTCGAGGGTGAGGGGATGGTCGGTGGAGCGGTTGACCGCGAACAGCGACGCGGTGCCCTCCCGCTCGTCGAAGGTGACGACGGCGTCCAGGAGCGGGATCTCGCCGTGGCTGGCGGTCGTGTACCGGGGCGCCGTGACGCCGGTGTGCAGCACCCGGCCGCGGGCGGCCCGCGCGGTCAGGGAGAAGGGGTGGAAGATGGTCTGGCGCCACGCGGGGCCGCCGGGCTCGGTCATGATCGGCGCGATGACGTTGGCGAGCTGGGCCTGGCTGGCGGCGGTGACCCGGTCACCGTGCCGGAGCAGGCTGATGAGCATGTTGCCCACGACGACGGCGTCGGCGACGTTGTAGCGGTCCTCGATGACGCGGGGCGCCACCTGCCAGTCGTCGGCGGGCTGTGCGGCGGCCAGGGCCTGGTGGCGGCTCAGGTACCACACGTTCCACTCGTCGAAGGAGAGCTGGATGCGTTTGGGATCGCGCAGGCGCGCGCCGACGGCGTCGGCGGTGGAGACGACGGAGTCGATGAAGTGGTCCATGTCCGTTGTCGAGCCGAGGAAGTCGGCCAGGTCCCCGTCACGCTCCTCGTAGTAGGCGTGCAGCGAGATGTGGTCCACCGCATCGTAGGTCTCCTCCAGGACGGTGGCCTCCCACTGGCCGAAGGTGGACATGGCCGATCCGGAGCTGCCGCAGACGACCAGTTCGAGGTCGCGGTCGGCCATCCTCATGGCGCGCGCCACCTGCCCGGCCTTGCGCCCGTAGGAGCGCGCGTCGAGGTGGCCGATCTGCCAGGGGCCGTCCATCTCGTTGCCCAGGCACCACATGCGGATGCCGTGCGGTTCGGGGTGCCCGTTGGCGGCGCGCTGGTCGGACAGGTGGGTGCCGCCGGGGTGGTTGCAGTACTCCAGCAGGTCCAGGGCCTCGGCCAGGCCGCGGGTGCCGAGGTTGACCGCCATCATCGGTTCGATGTCCAGGCCGCGGCACCAGGCGGCGAACTCGTCGAGGCCGAACTGGTTGGTCTCGATGCTGTGCCAGGCCAGGTCGCGGCGGACCGGTCGGCGGTCCCTGGGGCCGACGCCGTCCTCCCAGCGGTACCCGGACACGAAGTTCCCGCCGGGGTAGCGCACGGTGGTGACGCCCAGTTCGCGGACCAGGTCGGCGACGTCGCGGCGGAAGCCGTCGGCGTCGGCCGTCGGGTGCCCGGGTTCGTAGATGCCGGTGTAGACGCAGCGGCCCATGTGTTCGACGAACGAGCCGAAGACGCGGCGGTGCACGGGGGAGACGGTCTGCGCCGGATCGACGGTGACGGAGGCTCGGAGCATGCGTTCTCCTTGGATGGTGGGGGTCGGACGGGGGGTCAGCCCTTGATGCCCGCTCCGGCCACACCGGTCACGATGTGGCGCTGGAAGAGCAGGAAGACGACCAGCAGCGGGACCGCTCCCAGCACGGCCGAGGCCATGACCTGGGCGTACTGGACCCCGTACTGTCCGGCCACGGTGCCCAGCCCGACGGTGAGCGTCATCATCTCGGGGTCGTTGGTGACCAGGAAGGGCCACAGGAAGTTGTTCCAGGCGCCGATGAAGGCGAAGATGCCGACCGCGGCCAGGACCGGCCTCGACAGGGGCAGGATCACGTTCCACAGGACGCGCAGCGCTCCGGCGCCGTCCATCCTGGCCGCGTCCTCGTACTCGCGGGGGATGGCGTCGAAGAAGCGTTTGAGGATGAACACGAACACCGGCGCGACCACCTGCGGCAGCGCGACCCCCCAGTAGGTGTCCACCAGTCCGAGCTGGGTCATCAGGACGAACTGCGGCACGATCAGGGTCTGCGGCGGGATGAGGATGCCGCCGATGACGAGCGTGAACAGCCACGGCCTGCCGCGGAAGTCGAAGCGGGAGAAACCGTAGGCGGCCAGGACGCAGACCACCAGGGTGAGCGCGGTGACGATGACCGTGGTGATGAGGGAGTTGGCCGTCCAGCGCAGGATGTCCCCGCGTCCCAGCACGAGGGCGTACGCCTCGAAGGTGGGGTTGTCGGTGAGCCAGGAGGGCGGCATGACGGTGGTCTCGCCCTCGGGTTTGACCGAGGTGGCGAAGGCCCACAGGAGGGGGATGAGCCAGAGGGCTCCGGCCAGGGCGGAGACCGTGTGGAGGGCGATCGTTCCGGGGGAGGGCGCGCGCCGGGGCCGGTGGACGCGCCGCGCGGGCGCGGTGGCCTCGGGGGGCGCGGCGGGTGCGGTGGGAACTGCCATGGCCGGTCAGGCCTCCTTCCGTGCGAAGAGGCGGAACTGGGCGATGGAGGCGACGACGACCAGGGCCATGAAGATGTAGGCCATGGAGGAGGCCAGTCCGATGCGCAGGCCCACGAACCCGGAGTCGTAGATGTACTGGATCGCGGTCCTGGTGGCGAAGTTCGGGCCGCCCGAGGTCATGAGGTAGATCTGCTCGAACACGCGCAGGGAGCCGATGAGCTGGAGCACGGCGATCAGCGCGGTGGTGCGCGCCAGCAGGGGCAGGGTGATCCGGCCGACGCGCTGCCAGGCGCCCGCGCCGTCGATGGCGGCGGCCTCGTACACGTCCTTGGGGATCGACTGCATGGCCGCGAGGTAGAGCAGGTAGTTGAAGCCGACCTGCCACCACGCGGTGGCGACGACGACCGAGAGCATCGCCGTGTCCTCGCTGAAGAGCCACTCGACGCCGTCCAGCCCGAGCCGTCCCAGGAGGCCGTTGAACAGGCCCAGGCTGGGGTTGTACATCCAGTTCCAGATGAGGGTCATCACCGCGACCGGGAGCACGAACGGCGCGAAGAACGACAGCCTCAGGAACCACCCCAGGCGCCGGGCGTGGTCGGTCAGCAGGGCGAGGGCGAGCGCCAGCGCGACCATGAGGGGGACGCTCAGCACCGTGAACCACAGGGTGTTCCACAGCGCGTCCCACATGTCGGGGTCGGTCAGGCTCTCCCGCCAGTTGTCCAGCCCCACGAAGGAGACCGGTCCCCCGGCCAGGCTGCGGTCGGTGAAGGAGTAGACGAGCCCGACGAGTGCGGGCCACAGGAGGAAGAGCAGGTAGAAGGCGAGGAAGGGCAGGGCGAACCACAGTCCGGTCCACACGGCGGGCCTGCGGCGCACGTCCACGAGGCCGCGGCCGGAGGGGCCGGGGGCCGTGGCCCTGGGCGGCGCTGGGGTCTGGGCGGTCATGGCGGGCTCCCTCACACCGGTGACGGAACGGTCAGCAGGTCGCGGATGGCTCCCTTGAGCTGTTCCAGCGCCTGTTCGGGTGTCTGGGTCCCCTGGTGGAGGGTGGTGAGCGGGCCGTTGGCCTCCTCCTGGAGGCGCCCGGCCGAGCCGCTGAACCACGCCTCGGGCTCGAACTGCACGTTCTCGGCCGCCTCGCGGTACTCGGACTGTGGTGTGAGCGCCTCGTACTCGGCGCTCTCGACCACGGGCTGGTAGGCGGGGATGTGGCCGCCCCCGGCCCAGGTGAGGCTGTGGCGCAGCATCCAGGCGGCGTATCCGACAGCGGCCCGGATCCGTTCGGGGTCGGGGTCGCGCTGGTGCGGGAACACGTAGCAGTGCGAGTCGCCCCGGGTGCGGTGGTTGCCGAAGACGTCGGGGAACTGCCCCGCCGAGAAGGCCGTTCCGGCGGCCTCCAGCGTCGGGATCTCCCAGTTGCCGTGGATCATCAGCCCGGCCCGGCCGTTGGAGAGGTTGGCCGCGGTGTCGGCCAGCATCGAGTGGCGGGGCGCCAACTCCTCCTCGGAGAGCCGGTACATGACCTCCATCGCCGCCAGGGCCTTGTCGTCGTCCATGGTGAAGTCGTCCTCGCCCAGGACGAGCTCCCCGTCCTGTTGGCGGTAGAGCGCCCAGAAGTTGGGCCAGGGCTGCCAGGTGTCGACCGACAGGCCGTAGGCCCCGGTGACCGCCTTGATCTCGCGGAGCATGGCCATGTAGTCGTCCAGGCCGTTGACCTCGACCAGCCTGTCGTCGGCGTCGAGCAGTCCGGCCTCGCGGCACACGTCGAGGTTGTGGTACTGGACCAGGACGTGCGTGTCGATGGGGACCGCGTACAGCTGTCCGTCGAAGAAGCACTTCTCCCAGATGTTGGGCAGGATCACGGTGTCGTCGATCCCGGCCTCGGCCAGCAGCGCCGGGTCGATCGGGTCCAGCAGCCTCCCGGGGGCAAGGCTCTCCAGACGGGAGACGTGCACGGTGGCGACGTCGGCGCCGCGCCCTCCCGCCGCGCCCATCGCGACCTTGGTGTAGAAGGGGGATCCCCAGGTGAAGGTGGTCGCCCGGAAGTCGACCTCCGGGTGCTCGGTCCGGTAGGCGTCGTGCATCTCGATCATCCGCAGGCCGTCGCCGCCCGCGAAGAGGTTCCACTGCCGCAGGCGGATCTCACCGGACAGCAGTGTGTCGGGGGGCGCGCAGCCCGCGGCGGCCAGCCCTGCGGCGGCCAGGGCCCCGGTGAGCAGGGCCCTGCGTCCGGGCCCCCGGGGGGCGGCGTGCGGTGGGGGGTGGTGGGGGGTTGCCTCGCGCACGGTGTTCTCCTTGCGCCTGGGGGGTCGGGAGGGCCCGCCCGGGGCCCTCCGTCTGGGGGGTGTGGACGCGCCGGGGCGCCTGGTGCCCGGGTCAGACCCGGACGTACTCGATTCCGGACAGCTCGCACAGGACCCGCCAGTCCTGCGCGCGCGCCCCGGTGTTCATGACCATGTGGTGGGTGCCGCCCGCGCGGAGCCAGGCGTCCATGCAGGCCCGCACGCCCGTCTGGGGGCGGAACTGGCCGTAGGGCATCTCCAGGGACGGCAGCTCGGGCGCGTCGATGACCTCTCCCTCGGCCACGACCAGGCGGAACTCCTCTCCGCCGAGGGCGACCAGGGAGGCCAGGGTGGCCGGGCCCGGCCGGTAGCGGAACACGATGGTGGGCGGGTCGCCCAGACCGCCGATGCCCAGCGGGCGCTTGACCAGCCGGACGGGCTCGTCCTCGCGCGCCATCCTCCAGTTCCCCTCGCCCATGTGGCTCATGAGGATGGAGTCGCTGGGGAAGTCCATCGCGTACATCTCGGTGAAGTGGCCGTCCCCGGCGAGCTGGTGTCCGGCGTAGACGATCGAGGCGGCCAGGACGTCGCCCTCGCCTGCGAACCCGTACCCCTGGGCCATCAGGGTGGAGGCGGCGGCCATCGGCAGCCGGGCGAAGCGGCCGTCCTCCCCGATCGCGTCGAAGTGGGTGGAGTAGGCGCCGCACCCGGACTCCTCCAGCAGCCGTTCGATGCCCAGCTGCATGCGGGCGTGGTCCTCGCGCTCCTCCTTGGACAGGCGGCCGTCCACCTCCAGGGCCCCGTCCTCCCAGTCCATGAGGTCGCGCACGGCCTGCTCGGGCAGGTCGGCCATGGTCCGGTGCAGGGCTCCGGGCGCGATGACGTGGACCTCGGGGCCGAGCCTGCGCAGCAGCGCGGTCTCGTCCACCCGCGCGTCGCCCATGCCGTTCATGGGGTAGCCGAACACGCCGACCCGCAGTCCGCGCAGGGCGGTGACGGCGCGGGCCGCCCGCGCCCAGCGGTCCACGCGCGCGGCGAACTCCGGGCTCTGCCACTCGCCGGTGAGGACCTCGAAGGGCAGTCCCGCCCGCACCATGGCGTTGGCGGTGTCCTGGGCCCCGTGGATGCCCTGGTTGTAGGTCATGTCGTCCATGTCCCAGGACGGGCTGACCGCGGGGTCGGGCTGGATGTTGGCCAGCGCCAGCGGCAGGTGGGTGCGGCTCAGCGCGCGGGTGACGCGCAGGGAGGGGCCGTAGGTGAGCATGACGACCAGGACCCCGTCGAGTCCGGCGGCCTCGAAGCCGCGGATCGCCTCCTCGGCGTCGGCGCGACCGCGCACCGGCGAGGCGACGGTCCACTCGGCGACGCCGGAGAGCCGTTCGGCCACCCGGGCCGCGTACGCCGCCTGGTGCTCGGTGATGCCGGGGATCATGTCGTCGTAGAGCGGCTGCATGATGCCGAGCAGGCCGACGCGGGGGGCGCGGGCTCGCACGGGAGGGTGCTCGGTGGCGGGGGGCGTGGGTACGGGCACGGTGCTTCTTCCTTACTGGCCGTAGACGTTCTGGTAACGGTCGTGGAGCGCGTCGATGTGCTCCTGGGGAAGGCGCCTGAGGGGGCCGCCCTGGCGGGCGATGTGGACGGTCCGGGCGACGTCCTCGCACATCACGGCGGCCTTGACCGCCGCCTTGGCGCCCGCTCCGACGGTGAATACGCCGTGGCCGCGCATGAGGACGGCGGGCGAACGGTGGCCCTCCAGGGTGGCGACCACCCCCCTGCCGATGTCGTCGCCGCCGATGAGGGCGAACGGGCCGACGGGGATGTCGCCGCCGAACTCGTCGGCCATCGCGGTGATGGCGCAGGGGATGGCCTCGCCGCGCGCGGCCCAGGCGGTGGCGTAGGGGCTGTGGGTGTGCGCGACGCCGCCGACGTCGGGGCGGGCGCGGTAGACGTAGGCGTGGGCGGAGGTGTCGCTGGAGGGCCTGTGGTCGCCCTCGACCAGGCGGCCGTCCAGGTCGCAGACGACCATGTCGGCCGGGGAGAGGTCGTCGTAGGAGACGCCGCTGGGCTTGATCACCATCAGGTCGGTGCCGGGGACGCGGGCGGAGACGTTGCCGCTGGTCCAGGTGACGAGGTTCCACCGGAGCAGTTCGGCGTGCAGGGCGCACACCAGGGCGCGCAGGCGCTCCACCTCCTCCCGGTGCTCCTCGGGCACGGCCGTGGGCGTGGTGGCGGTCATCAGACTCCTTCCCCGCCGCTCGCGGCGGCGGCCAGGGCGGTGTTGCGCAGGGCCCGCAGGCGGTGCAGGCTGCGGCTGCCGCCCCGGCCGAAGTGGTCGTGGAGCTCGGTGTAGAGGGCGAAGAGCCCGTCGTAGGCGGCGGCCCGGGCCGGGTCGGGGTCGACGGTCTCCTCGCGCACCCCGCCCATGGCGGCGGAGGCGGCGTGGATGTCGGGATGGGCCCCGGCGGCGACCGCGGCGTGGATGGCGGCCCCCACCGCGCAGCTGTGCTCGGAGGCCACGACCCGCAGCGGCCGGTTGAGGACGTCGGCGTAGACCTGGAGGACGAAGGGGTTGCGGACCATGCCGCCGCCGATGGTCAGGTCGTGCACGGGCACCCCGGCGTCGGCGAAGGCCCCGACGATGGTGCGGGTGCCGAAGGCCGTGGCCTCGACCAGGGCCCGGTAGACCTCCTCGGGCCTGGTGGCCAGGGTCAGGCCGACGAGCACGCCGGACAGGTCGTGATCGACCAGGACCGAGCGGTTGCCGCTGTGCCAGTCCAGGGCGACGAGCCCGTGCTCTCCCACCGCGGCGTCGGCGGCCCGGGCCGAGAGCAGGTCGTGGACCGACAGTCCGCGTTCGCGGGCCTCGTCGTGGTAGGCGGGGGGCACGTAGGAGTCGGCGAACCAGGCGAAGACGTCGCCGACGCCGCTCTGGCCCGCCTCGTAGCCCCACGCTCCGGGGGTGATGCCGCCGTGGGCCAGGCCGCACATGCCCGGGACCTCGGCGAGGACGTCGGAGTTCATGACGTGGCAGGTGCTGGTGCCCATGATGGCGAGCATCCGGCCGTTGCCGGTGGTCTGGGCGGTGGCGGCGGTGACGTGCGCGTCGATGTTGCCGACCGCGACGGGGACGCCCTCGGGCAGCCCGGTCCAGGCCGCGGCCCGGGCGGTGAGGCCGCCCGCGCGCTCTCCGAGCTGGGACAGGGGGTGGGCGAGTTTGTCCTCGGCGAAGCGGGCGAAGCGCGGGTCGAGGGCGGCCAGGAAGTCCGCCGAGGGCCAGGCGCCGTCCTGGTGAATGCCCTTGTAGCCCGCGGTGGCGACGTTGCGGGTCTCGTGTCCGCACAGCTGCCACACGATCCAGTCGGCGGCCTCGATCCAGCGGTCGGTGCGCTCGTACACGCCGGGGTCGTCGCGCAGGACCTGGAGGGCCTTGGCGAACTCCCACTCGGAGGAGATCTTTCCCCCGTAGCGGGCCAGCCACTTCTCGCCGCGCCCGGCGGCCAGGGCGTTGATCTCGTCGGCCTCGGGCTGGGCGGCGTGGTGGCGCCAGAGCTTGGGCCAGGCGTGCGGGCGCCGGGCCAGATCGGGCAGCTCGCACAGGGGCGTGCCGTCCGCGGTCACCGGCAAGACCGTGCAGGCGGTGAAGTCGGTGCCGACGCCGACGACCCGCCCCGGCGCGACCCCGGCGGCGCGCAGCGCCTCGGGGACGGCGGTGCGCAGGACCTCGCGGTAGTCCTCGGGGTGCTGGAGCGCGCTCTCCGGTTCGAGGGGGTCGGCCGATCCGGGCAGGTGCGCGGTGATGACGCCGTGCCGGTAGGTGGAGGCCGCGGAGCCGAGTTCGGCTCCGTCGGAGACCCGGACCACGACGGCGCGGCCGGAGAGGGTGCCGAAGTCGATCCCGACGACCACCGGATCGGTCGAACATGAATCGTTAGCGCTAACATTCTGGACCAAGGGAAGCTCCTCCGTGAGGGGGCGGACAGGGAGGTCTCAGGGGGTCACGGCGGCGGGGGCCCGCTGCTGCCGCGCACCCGCAACCGCGCCGGGACGACCCGGCGCTCGGCCCCGGAGGGGTCGGCGGGGCCCTCCCGGGCGATCTCGGCGAGCAGCAGCGCCAGGCTCTCCCGGCCCACCTGGGCGAAGTCCTGGTAGACGGTGGTCAGGGACGGGGTCAGGTACTCGGCCTCGGGGACGTCGTCGAAGCCGACCACGCTGACGTCCCCGGGGACGCGCAGGCCCGCCTCGTGCAGCGCGCGCAGCACGCCGATGGCCATCTGGTCGTTGCCCACGAAGATCGCCGTGACGCGCTCCCCCGCGGCGCGCCTGCGCACCAACGCCAGGCCCAGCTCGTAGCCGGACCGGGGACTCCAGTCCCCCTGGAGCGGTTCGGGGACCGGCACCCCGGCTTCCTCCAGAGCCCGGCGCCACCCGACCACCCGGGCCGCGGACTCCAGCCACAGGGGGTCGCCCTCCACGTGGTGGACGGTCGCGTGGCCCAGGTCGAGCAGGTGGCGGACGGCGTCGTGGGCGCCCTGGACCTGGTCGACGCAGACGACGGGAAGGCCCGAGCCCTCGCCGCCCTCGACCGCGACCAGGGGCCCGGGGCCGGGCAGCGCGGCCAGCGCCTCCACCAGGGCGCGCTGGGGGGCGATCGCCACGCAGCCCTCGACCGACTGCTGGATCAGGTAGTCGGCGGCCGCGACCACCCCCTCCGGCGACACGTCGTCGAGGCTGACCATGCTCAGGAAGTAGCCCGCCTCGCGCGCGGCCCGCTCGATCCCCGCCAGGGTCTGCGCCGGGCCGAAGAGCGTGGAGTCGAAGGCGATGACGCCGAGCACGTTGGTGCGGCGGGTGACCAGGGCGCGCGCGGTGGAGTTGCGGTGGTAGCCCAGCTCCTCGATGGCGCCGCGCACCCGGAGCACCGTCTCCTCGCGGACGTTGGGGTGGCCGTTGACCACGCGCGACACCGTCTGGTGGGAGACTCCGGCCAGCCGGGCCACGTCCGCCATGACGGGGGTACGGCCACCTGGGGGTTTCACCGGGACGACACCTCCGGGCACGAGAGGGGGGGACTTCTGTGACGTGCGCAACATTGTTAGCGCTCACATCGGTGAAGTCAACCCCCCTTTCCCGCCCCTGGGGACGGCGGGGAGGGACCGGGGGCGTGTGCGCGGCCTCCGCGCTCAGCCCGTGAGGCGGGCGTGCAGCGAGGTCGCGGAGGTGTCGGTGAGCGAGGCGACCTGGTCGATGACCACGCGCAGGGCGGCGGAGTCGTCGGCGGCCTCGGCGAAGGCGGCGCGGAACTGCGGGTCCAGGCCCTCGGGGGCGTTCTTCCACAGGAGGCCGACCAGCTCGGTGATCAGGCGGCGCTCCTCGGCCTGGTAGGCCCGGGCCTCCTCCCGCGAGAGCACGAAGTGGGCGGCGACCGCCTTGAGCAGGGCGCACTCCAGCAGGGGTCGGCGGGGCACCAGGAGGTCGGCGCCGTAACGGGTGAGGCGCCCGGGGCCGTGCGCGGCGCGGGTGGCCTCCTCCGCGGCCCGGCAGAAGCGGCCGATGAGCCCGCTGGTGAGGTTCTTGAGGGCGGCGAGGGAGGCGAGGTCGCCGGTGAACTCGCGCGGCCACGCGGGGTGGGCGATGAGGTCGGTGAAGACCTCGTCGAGTTCGGCGGGGTCGGCGTCGCAGTAGTCGGCGGCGGCGATCCGCACGACCTCGGCGCGCTCGGCGGCGCCGCGCAGGGCCGCGGGGTCCACCAGCCCGGCGTGCAGGGCGTCCTCGACGTCGTGCACGGAGTAGGCGACGTCGTCGGCCCAGTCCATGACCTGGGCCTCGAAGCAGGTGCGGCCCGGGGGCGCGTCCCGGCGCAGCCAGTCGAACACCCCGGTGTCGTCGGGGTAGCAGTTGAACTTGTGGGTGTCGCCGCCCTCGCCTCGGAGCCAGGGGTACTTGACGGTGGCGTCGAGGGTGGCGCGGGTGAGGTTGAGCCCCGCGCTGCGCCCGTCGGGGTCGATGACCTTGCCCTCCAGGCGCACGAGCAGGCGCAGGCTCTGGGCGTTGCCCTCGAACCCGCCGCAGTCGGCGGCGGCCTCGTCCAGGGCGCGCTCGCCGTTGTGGCCGAAGGGCGGGTGGCCCAGGTCGTGGGACAGGCAGGCGGCCTCCACCAGGTCGGGGTCGCAGCCCAGGGCCTGGCCGAGTTCGCGGCCGATCTGGGCGCACTCCAGGGAGTGGGTGAGGCGGGTGCGCGGGAAGTCGCTCACACCGGGCTGGACCACCTGGGTCTTGGCGGCCAGGCGGCGCAGGGCGGCGCTGTGCAGGACCCGGGCCCGGTCCCGCTCGAAGGGGTCGCGGGCCCGGTTCTTTCGGCTCTCCAGGGCCCTGCGCTCGGTGTCCTGGTGCGTGTAGCCGAGTGCTCCGCCCTCGCGGGGATTGTTCGTCATCGTGTGTGCGACCCTACTTCCCAGCTACGACCCGGTCGCCGTCCGCGCTGGTCAGGCGGCGTCGACCTGGATGTCGCTGCTGTCGTCGAAGATCCAGTAGTACCAGAGCGCCGCGGTCTCCCTGGTGATGTACCACAGCTGGGTGCGGCGCTCGATGACCGCGGGCCCCGACCGGGAGGGCGAGGTGCCCGCCTCGATGCCGTGGGCGGCGGCCATGCGTTCGGAGCGCAGGCTGTGCCAGGGGTCGGAGACGAGGATGGCGGTGTCCCAGGAGTTGGCCTCGAAGACCTCGGCGACGGCGTCGATGCTCTGGAGGGTGTCGCGCCCCTCCTCCACCGCGATGACCTGGGCGCCGGGGATGCCCACCTCGACCAGCCAGTCGCGCCCGGAGGCGGCCTCCGTGAAGTTGTCGCCGGGCAGCTTGCCGCCGACGGTGACGATGACCGGGGCCACGCCCTCCAGGTAGAGGACCTGGGCGTGGCGCAGCCGGGCCTCGAAGACGGGCGAGGGCACGCCGTTGTACTGGCTGGCGCCGAGCACGACGATGGCGTCGGAGGTGGTGCGCTCGTCCTGGCGGGCCACGTACCAGACCCAGACCCAGGTACCGGCCGGGACGGCCAGAGCCGTGACCAGCAGCAGGCTGACCAGCCAGCGCAGGCGGAAGCGGCGCCGACGCGGTCGGCGCGGCCGGGAGAAGGACGGCGGCTCGGGGCGGCGGCCGCGGCGGGGCGCGGGCTCCGGGGCACGCGGGAACTCCTCCTCCGGGAACCCCTCCTCGGGAAGCTCGGGCGCCGGGGGCGCGGGCGGGGAGACACGGGCGCGGGGCCGCGGGCGCTCGCGGACGAAGCGGCGGGTGAAGACGGCGTCGTCGGCCGCCGACCGGTCGGCGGGCACGCCCTGCGGGGCGGGCGCGTCGGGCGCCAGGACCTCGTCGCGCCGGAACTCCCGCGTGGTCTCGTCGTCAGCGGAGAACGCGCGGGTGGCGCCCTCGTCCCCGGGGGACGCGGAGGCGAAGGCCCCGCGGGAGAAGACCTGGGTGGCCTCGTCATCGGACGAGGGGGCGGTGGTCGGGTCCTCCCACGGCTCGTCGCCGCGGCCGTCGTTCGCCGTTCGCACCGGCTCACCTCCGCACATTCTCTGGTCAGGGGGCGTGTCACCCCCACTGGGACGGCCTCCGCCCATCGCTGGTTCTCAGCGGTTCGGCCCGTGGGAGGGCCGTGGCGGAGGGTGGTGTCAGCGCGCCCCGTACCTGTTTCGCGGGCACGGGGAGGCGGGCGGGGAAGCGGTGGCCCGGCTGGCGGCCAGAATACATCACGGACAGATCACAGCGCATTCCCGCGCGTGTGGCCGGCCGGGACGGTCCCAGGGCGTTCGGGTGATGCCGTTTCCCCCTCTGGTCAGGGGCTTCACGCGCGGAGGCGGCGCGGCGGGAGCAGGGAGGGAACGCGGCGGGTGCGGCGGTCCGCGGGGACCGCCGCACCCGTTTCGCCTCCGGTCCGGTCAGGGCGCGGCGTGTCCGGCGGCCCGGCCCGCCTCCAGGCGGGCGACGGGTACCCGGAACGGGGAGCAGGAGACGTAGTCCAGGCCCACCCGGTGGAAGAAGTGCACCGAGGCGGGGTCGCCGCCGTGCTCGCCGCACACCCCGAGCTTGATGCCCGGACGGGCGGCTCGCCCCTCCTCCACCGCGATGCGGATCAGGCGGCCGACGCCGTCCACGTCCAGGGACTCGAACGGCGAGACCCCGAACACGCCCTTCTCCAGGTAGGCGGAGAAGAAGGAGGCCTCCACGTCGTCGCGCGAGAAGCCCCAGACCGTCTGGGTGAGGTCGTTGGTGCCGAAGGAGAAGAACTCGGCGTTCTCGGCGATCTGCCCGGCGGTCAGTGCGGCGCGGGGCAGCTCGATCATCGTGCCGACGGGGAAGTCGAGCTCGACGCCGTTCTCCCGGCCCACCTCGCGCAGCACGCGCAGCGCGTCCTCGCGGATGATCTCCAGCTCCTGCACGGTGCCGACCAGCGGGATCATGATCTCGGGGCGGGGGCGCCCGCCCGCGGCGATCCGGTCGACGGCGGCCTGGGCGATGGCGCGCACCTGCATGGTGAACAGCCCCGGCACGACCAGGCCCAGGCGTACGCCGCGCAGGCCCAGCATCGGGTTCTGCTCGTGCAGCTTGTGCACCGCCTGGAGCACCCGCAGGTCGTTCTCGTGGCTCTCCCCGCGCGCCTCGGCCACGGCCACGCGCACCGACAGCTCGGTGATGTCGGGCAGGAACTCGTGCAGCGGCGGGTCCAGCAGGCGCACGGTCACCGGCAGGCCGTCCATGGCCGCCAGGATGCCGCCGAAGTCCTCGCGCTGGAGCGGCAACAGCGCGTCGAGGGCCTGCGTCTGCTCCTCCTCGGTGTCGGCGAGGATGAGCCGCTCCACGAGCTGGCGGCGGTCGCCCAGGAACATGTGCTCGGTCCGGCACAGGCCGATCCCCTGCGCGCCCATGCGGCGGGCCCGGGCGGCGTCCTCGGGGGTGTCGGCGTTGGCGCGCACGCGCATGCGGCGGGCGGCGTCGACGTAGTGCATGAGGCGGTCCACGGAGCGCACGAGGTCGTCGGCCTCGTCGGAGGCGGGGTCGATCTCGCCCTCGAAGTAGCGCACGACGGGCGAGTCCACCACGGGTACCTCGCCGAGGAGGACCTCGCCGCTGGTGCCGTCGATGGAGATGACGTCGCCCTCCTCGACCACCTCGCCGCCGGGCGTGGTCATGCGCCGGTTCTTGGTGTCGATGTCGAGTTCCTCGGCGCCGCACACACAGGTCTTGCCCATGCCGCGGGCGACCACGGCGGCGTGCGAGGTCTTGCCGCCGCGGCTGGTGAGGATGCCCTCGGCGGCGATCATGCCCTCCAGGTCGTCGGGGTTGGTCTCGCGGCGGCACAGGATGACCCTCTCGCCGCTGCGCGACCACTTGACGGCGGTGTAGGAGTCGAAGACGGCCTTGCCGACGGCGGCGCCGGGCGAGGCGTTCATGCCGCGGCCCAGGCGGTGGGCGTCCGTCCCGGAGAGGGCCTCCTCGTCGAAGCGGGGGAACATCAGCTGGGCGAGCTGGTCGCCGGTGACGCGCTGGACCGCCTCGTCCAGGGTGATCACGCCCTGGTCGACGAGCTGGTCGGCGATGCGGAACGCGGCGGCGGCCGTGCGTTTGCCCACCCGGGTCTGGAGCATCCACAACCTGCCGCGCTCGATGGTGAACTCGATGTCGCACAGGTCGCGGTAGTGGTTCTCCAGGGTGTCCATGGCGGCCATCAGCTCGCCGTGGCTGCGGGCGTCGATCCGTTCCAGGTCGGCGAGGGGGACGGTGTTGCGGATCCCGGCCACCACGTCCTCGCCCTGGGCGTTCTGGAGGTAGTCGCCGTAGACGCCGGGCTGGCCGGTGGCGGGGTCGCGGGTGAAGGCGACGCCGGTGCCCGAGTCCATACCGAGGTTGCCGAAGACCATGGAGCAGACGTTGACGGCCGTGCCGAGGTCGGCGGGAATGCGCTCCTGACGGCGGTAGAGGACGGCGCGGGGGGCGTTCCAGGAGTCGAAGACCGCCCGGACCGCGAGCACCATCTGCTCGCGGGGGTCGCTCGGGAAGGGACCGCCGGTCCGCTCGCGCACGACCTCCTTGAAGCGGTCGACGAGTCGGCGCAGGTCGGCGGCGTCCATGTCCAGGTCGCTGGTGACGCCCTTGGCGGCCTTGACCTCCTCGATGGCGTCCTCGAAGAGTTCGCCGTCGATGCCCTGCACGGTCTTGCCGAACATCTGGATCAGGCGCCGGTAGGAGTCCCAGGCGAAGCGCTCGTCACCGCCCTGGGCGGCGAGGCCCACGACGGACTCGTCGTTGAGCCCGATGTTGAGGACGGTCTCCATCATGCCGGGCATGGAGAACCTGGCGCCCGAGCGCACGCTCACCAGGAGCGGGTCGTCGGCCTGGCCGAGGCGGCGCCCCATGGCCTTCTCCAGCTCCTGGAGGTTGGCCTCGATCTCGGCGTCGAGTCCGGCGGGCGTGCTGCCGTGGGAGAGGTAGTGGCGGCACGCCTCGGTGGTGATGGTGAACCCGGGGGGAACGGGCAGGCCGAGGTTGGTCATCTCGGCGAGGTTGGCCCCCTTGCCGCCGAGGAGATCCTTCAGGTCCTTGTTGCCCTCGGTGAACGTGTAGACGTACTTGGCCACGGGGGTGCTCCCTCGCTTCTCGGCGGCGCAGCGCTGGGTCGGCGCCTGTGCCCGGATGGGCGCGACTCTATCCACACTCCACATCATCACTCGCCCATGAACTCCCTCTTTTCGATATATCCCCAGTTCAAAGCCATTGAAAAGGTCTATACCAATGGTTCAGCAAAAGAAGAGCGCCCGGGCTCCCCGATCCGGCGAACGGAGGCACCAGCGAGCACGACGTCGCTGGTCACGGAGGTGCATATAAGCCCGGAGGCCGCCGGGCCCCGACGAACGCCGCCACGGGAGCGCGCACGACCAATCCGATGCCACATCCGCCACGGGAGAATGCCTGTGCCGCGAAACACAGAACTACCAATGAGTAACCTACGGAGCCGTAGGTTAGGCTTCGGGTGGGCCCGCAGCGGCGCGGACCGCGGGATGGAGGAGTGCAGCGTGTCGGAGGAACAGGCGCGGGGTACCGGACGCACGGAGGCCGACCGGAACGACCGCGGACACCCAGGCGACGGCGGGACCGACCGGAACCCGGAGTCCGGCGCCCCCGCGGACGCGTCCGTGTCCGAGAGGGCCGCGACGGCGGCCGAGGACCTGCTGGAGGCGGTCAAACCGCGGCTGCGCGGCTGGCTGCACCTGGGGACGGCGCCGCTCGCCCTGGCCGCGGGCATCGTCCTGGTGTGCCTGTCCCCCACCGTGCCCGCCATGATCGCCAGCGCCGTGTACGCGCTCAGCGCGGTGATGCTCTTCGGCACCTCGGCGGTCTACCACGTGGGGCGCTGGTCGCCGCGCGCGCAGAAGGTGCTGCGCCGCATGGACCACTCCAACATCTACCTCATCATCGCGGGCACCTACACGCCGTTCGTGCTGCTGGTGCTCGAGGGCACGCTGCGCACCGCCATGCTGGTGCTGATCTGGGGCGGGGCGATCGCCGGGGTCGGCTTCAAGATGCTGTGGCTCAACGCGCCGCGCTGGCTGTCCACCGCGCTGTACCTCGCCATCGGCTGGGTGGCGGTGCTGTTCATCCCCCAGCTGATCGGCGGCACCCACCCGGCGACGTGGATCCTCATCCTGGTGGGCGGGGTGCTCTACAGCGTCGGCGCGGTGGTCTACGGGCTCAAGTGGCCCGACCCGGCGCCGCGCTGGTTCGGCTTCCACGAGATCTTCCACTCGCTGACCATCGCGGCGTTCGTCTGCCACTATGTCGCGGTGTCGTTCGTGGTCTACACCACGGGCTGAAAGACGGAGCACCGCGACGGGGGGGTGTCGTTCGTGGTCTACACCACGGGCTGAAAGACGGAGCACCGCGACGGGGGGGTGTCGTTCGTGGTCTACACCACGGGCTGAAAGACGGAGCACCGCGACGGGGGGTGTCGTTCGTGGTCCACACGACCGCCCGGACGACGCCCGCCGTGCGGCGCCCGGTCCACCGACCGTACGGACACGCGCGCGACGGGCACCCGCCCCGCCTCCGGGTCCCTCCCGGCTCGGGGAGGGACCCGGGTCAACGCGAAGACGTGATCGTCACTGGATCAGGCGAAGCCGAACACCGGCGGGAACACCACCACGACCAGCGCCGCGCACACACGCCACGTGACCCGCCGCTTCCAGGCGAACCATCCCGCCAGGAACGGGAGCACCACGAAGGCGACGTTGCGGATCTGCGCGAACTCGTCGTCGACCGCCGTGAACAGGAGCTTGACCGCCAGCCCCGCGCCGACCGCGAACGCGAGCACCACGCCGAGCTCGCGCCAGCGCGTGAGGCCGCCCGCTCCCTCGTCGGCCTCGGGGACGAGGACCAGCTGCTTCCAGAGCCGGTGGGAGTGCTCGCGCGCGAACTCCCGCGACACCTCGTCCAGGTTGCCCATGCGCCTGACCGAGACGAGGAAGGCCTCCTCGTCGTCGAGGCCGCTCTCCCCCAGGTCGGCGACCTGTTCGCGCAGGTGGTCCTCCATCTCCTCGATGTCGGACGGGGAGATGGCCCTGCGGCGGCGCACGAAGCCACGCCACTGGTCGATCTGCTCCTCCAGAACGTCACCGCGTGTGGTCTCGCTCATCAGGCGATCCCCCCTGCCGCGGCGTCCCCGAGGATCGGGGGCCGCGACGCGGCCTGCCACACCTGTTGGAGGGCGTCGGCGACAACGCCCCACTGCTTCTGCCGTTCGGCCAGCGTCTCCAGCCCGGCCTCCGTGATCGCGTAGTGCTTGCGGCGCCGGCCCGTCTCGGACACGCCCCAGGACGCCCGGACGTAGCCGTTGCGCTCCAGACGGTGCAGCAGGGGGTAGAGCATCCCGTCCGTCCACTGCATCCGTCCGTCGGAGAGCTCCTTGACGCGTTTGACGATGGCGTATCCGTAGGACTCGCCCTCGGCCAGGATGCCCAGGACGAGCGGTGTGGCCGACGCCGCGACCAGGTCCTTGTCGATGTGCACGCGCAGTTCCTCTACCTAGTCCCACTAGGGTTGCTTGCCCTAGCAGAGCTAGGCATAGAAGAACGAGGTATCCAATCGGGTCCCCGCCGGCGTCACGATTCGCTCACACGGTAGGACAAGGCGCACCAAACGACCGCGTACCGCGCACCCCCTACCGCTAGGTTGAGAACCGGATCCTGCGGTCGTGTGCGGCCGGGGAGCCGAAGAGGCGGCCGGAGACCAATCCCCCCGGGTCCGGCCGTCTCACCGTGTCATCGGCCCCGCTCCCGCCCCTCAGGAGGCCCGAGGAGGACCCGGCGGATCGTCGACGCCGGATGCGTCGTGGATTTTTCCCCAGGGCGTCGAGCCCTCCCCCGGCCGGTTCCGCGCCCCGGCTCATCCCCGCCGGACGGTCCGCACTCCGGAGAGCACGAGGGCCGCCGCCCCGCTCGGGGACGGCGGCCCTCATCGGTCCGGTGCTCAGCAGCCGGGCAGGCGCTCGAACAGGTAGGTCTCCACGCGGTCCAGGGACACGCGCTCCTGGGACATGGTGTCGCGCTCGCGCACGGTCACCGCGTCGTCCTCCAGGGTGTCGAAGTCCACCGTCACGCAGAACGGGGTGCCGATCTCGTCCTGGCGGCGGTAGCGGCGGCCGATCGCTCCGGCGTCGTCGAACTCCACGTTCCAGCGCTTGCGCAGCCTGGCGGCCAGGTCGCGGGCCTTGGGTGAGAGGTCGGCGTTGCGCGACAGCGGCAGCACCGCGGCCTTGATCGGCGACAGGCGCGGGTCGAGGCGCATGACGGCGCGCTTCTCCAGCTTGCCCTTGGCGTTGGGCGCCTCGTCCATGTTGTAGGCGTCCAGCATGAACGTGAGCACCGCCCGGTCGACACCGGCCGCTGGCTCGATGACGTAGGGGATGTAGCGCTCGTTGCTCTCCTGGTCGAAGTAGGACAGGTCGACGCCCGAGGCCTCGGAGTGCGTCCTGAGGTCGTAGTCGGTGCGGTTGGCGATGCCCTCCAGTTCGCCCCACTCACCGCCCTGGAAGTTGAAGCGGTACTCGATGTCGACGGTGCGCTTGGAGTAGTGGGACAGCTTCTCCCGCGGGTGCTCGTACAGGCGCAGGTTGTCCTTGGCGATGCCCAGGTCGACGTACCACTGGTGGCGGATGTCGATCCAGTGCTGGTGCCACTCCTCGTCGCTGCCGGGCTTGACGAAGAACTCCATCTCCATCTGCTCGAACTCGCGGGTCCGGAAGATGAAGTTGCCCGGGGTGATCTCGTTGCGGAACGACTTGCCGATCTGGCCGATGCCGAAGGGCACCTTGCGGCGGGCGCTCTGCTCGACGTTCTTGTAGTTGATGAAGATGCCCTGGGCGGTCTCCGGGCGCAGGTAGGCCAGGCCCTTCTCGTCCTGGACCGGGCCCAGGTAGGTGCGCAGCAGGCCGTTGAACATGCGCGGCTCGGTGAAGGAGTCCTTGGCGCCGCAGTTGGGGCAGGCGATGGCGGCCAGGCCCTCGGCGGGCTCGTGCCCGTGCTTCTCCTCATAGGCCTCGACGAGGTGGTCCGCCCGGAAGCGCTTGTGGCAGGACTGGCACTCGGTGAGCGGGTCGACGAAGGCCGTCACGTGGCCGGAGGCCTCCCAGACCTCGCGGGCCAGGATGACGCTGGAGTCCAGGCCGACGATGTCGTCGCGCTCCTGAACCATGGAGCGCCACCACTGGCGCTTGACGTTGTTCTTGAGCTCGACGCCGAGGGGGCCGTAGTCCCAGGCGGCTCGCAGACCCCCGTAGATCTCGCTGGAGGGGTAGACCAGACCTCGGCGCTTGGCGAGGTTGACCAGTGCGTCCATTGCCTCTGACTTGGCGGCCATGAGGAACTCTCCATCCGGCTGGGTGTCGGTGGATCGCGTGCGCGATACATCGGTTGGTGTGGAAACACGGCGCTGCCGGAACCGGGGAGAGGCAACGGCGACGACCGCGTCCACCCAGGCTAGAGCACCAGGGGGTACGCGCACGCACGTTTCGAGGGTGCGGCAACTCCCCTCAGGGACGCGGAAACCATCCCTGGAGGCGCGGAAACCGTCACCGGACGTGCGGAAACCGTCCCGAGGACCTCAGAGCGGGGCCTCACCCCCGGTCACGAGTTCGAACGCGGTGGGTTCGTCGATGGCACGCGAGAGCAGCGGCACGGCGTTGACCTTGACGTCGAAGTCGGACAGGGCTCTGCGGTAGAAACCGGCGCCGTCCCACTCGGTGACCACGGTCCACAGGCAGGGGTCGTCCGCGGCGCGGCCCACCCGGTGGCTTCGGAAACCGGGGCGGCGGGAGAGCACCTCGATCGCGGCGGCGGCGTCGGTCTGGAAGGCCGCGGTGTCGGCCTCGGGCACGGAGTAGCGGGTGATGACGATCACGATCCCATTGTGGCCCACCCGGGAGGCCGCCGGACGGTTGTCCACAGGCACCGGCACCGCTCCGGGCGGCCCCTCCCCAGGACGCACGGGCACGGCGCCGTGCCCTGGGGGGCGCACGCCCCCCGGGGCACGCGTCCCGGATCACTCCCCGCCGAAGACCCGGTCCACGACCCGGGCCGCGGCGCGGCCGTCGTCGAGCGGGCAGAACCGCTCCACGAACGACCGGTAGGCGGCCCCGCTGCGCCGGGCCACCTCGTCGATGTCCAGCAGGGCTTCGACGACCTGGTCGGACTCGGTCAGCAGCGGGCCCGGCGCGGTCTCCTCGAAGTCGAAGTAGAACCCGCGCAGGTTGTCCCGGTAGCTCTCCAGGTCGTAGGTGAAGAAGAGCATCGGCCGACCGGTGTTGGCGAAGTCGAACATCATCGACGAGTAGTCCGTGACGAGCACGTCGGTGATGAGGAAGAGCTCCATGATCTCCGGGTAGAGGGACACGTCGTAGACGAAGTCCCTGCCCACGATCGGCACGCTGTCCACCACCCGGGGGTGCCTGCGCACCAGCAGCACGTGGTCGTCGCCGAGCTTGTCGTACATCCGGCGCAGGTCCAGGTGCAGGTCCAGCTTGTGCCTGCCGCGCGTGTAGTACTTGTCGTCGCGCCAGGTCGGCGCGTACAGCACCACCTTCCTGCCCTCGGGCAGGCCGAGCCTTCGGCGGGTGCGCTCGGCGACGGCCTCACGGTCGGGGGCGAAGAAGACGTCGTTGCGCGGGTAGCCGGTCTCCAGCACCTCGCCCTCGAAGCGGAAGGCGCTGCGCAGGATCGGGGTCGCCCACGGGCTCGGCGAGACCAGGTAGTCCCACTGCGCGGTCTCCCAGGCGAGCTTGTCGAAGTAGTCGCGCGACTTGCCGCGGACGTTCTCGACGTCGAAGCCGATTCGCTTGAGCATCGAGCCGTGCCAGGTCTGCACGACCACCTGGTCGGGGTGGCGGTGGAACCACGGGGGCTGGCGGGAGTTGGTGACCAGGTAACGGGTGCGGGCCAGCTCCTCGTAGTACTCCCGGCCCCGGTGCCGCACCGCGGTCAGGTCGTCGGGCGGGCGCACCTGGCCGTCGGCGACCAGCCACGACATCGGGTACTCCGCCCAGCGCGCCCTCCCCCGCAGCTCCGCGTAGACGCTCCGCGGACTGTCGGAGTACTGGCGGCCGGTGTAGCTGTCGAAGAGCACGCCCTCGGTGACGGGCTCGCGGCGCCGGGCCGGGTAGTGGCGCTCGCGCAGCTCGCGCTGGGCGAAGGTGCCGCGCTCGGCGGGGCGCAGGTCGCTGCCCACCTGGAGCACGGGGACGCCGCGCCCCTGGCAGGAGAGGGTGTAGGCGCGCTCACCGGTCTGCATCTCCAGCGGCAGGCCGGGGATGAGCGCGTCGGAGAACTCCACGCCCACGTCCGTCGCGTCGGCGCCGCCCCCGGCGGCGTCGCCGACCCGGCCCCACAGCTGGTAGGTGCCCGCGGGCAGGGACAGCTCACCGGACAGGGTGGGCACGTCGGCGGGGGCGAACCGGGCCGTGAAGCGGCTGCCGGAGCGCTCCACCCGCAGCGGGTGCTCCTCGTCGCGCCCGCGCGCCCGCGCGACCAGGCCCAGGTCGGCGTCGGCGGAGAACTCCCCCTCCAGCAGCAGGGCGCGTCCCTCCCAGCGGGCGCGGTCGACCACGGGCCGGGCGTGGCCCGCGCGCAGCTTGAGGTGACCGGTCGCGGTGCGCAGCACGGCCAGCTCGCGGTGGCCGTCCTCGGCCGCGTAGGCGGCGGTGGCCGCCTCGTCGGGCAGGACCAGGGCGACGGCCTGCCCGTCCGGGGTGACCAGGTGGACGTCCCACTCCTCCTGGCGGATCACGCCGCCGCACTCGGTGACGCTGCGGTCGAAGAGCTCGTCGGCGTGCACGCGGGCGGTGACGCGGCCGCCGTGGACGGTGGCCGGGTAGGTGAGCGCGGCGGTGCCGGGGCGGCGGGTCAGACGCAGCCCGGTGGCCTCGGCCGCGGGCGCGGACACCAGCTCTCCCTCCAGCTCCAGCACACCGGTGCGGGCGTCGAAGCGGTACTCGGCGACGCGCGCGCGGGCCGGTTCGACGCTGATCAGCAGCTGGCGGTCCCTGCTCCAGTGCGGGCGCACCCACACGTCCCCGTCCACGCGGTGGTAGCCCGGACGTTCGGGCGGACCGGGGACGGGGTTGGCGACGATCTTGCGGCGGGTGATCCCGCGGTTGAGGACGACCAGTTCCAGCTTCCAGTCGCCGGGCTCCCACCCGCCGGAGGAGCGCAGCTTGCGGGGGTCGACGACGACGGTGAAGCCCCCGTGGTCGTGGCGGGCGGCGTCGATGACGTCGGGGAGGCGGTACTCGGCGGCCAGCCGCACGTGCACGGGCACGCGGACGCGGCGGCGGGTGGAGGTGTTGACGGCGAAGGCCGCCAGGTGCTGCTGCCAGCGCCTGCGGGCGCGCAGGTGGCGGATGCCGACGCGGCCGCTGACGTGCAGGCGGCCGTTCGACCAGCGGACGTCCTCGGTCTTCTGGCGGACCCGGATGTCCTCGCCGAGCCGGTACACCTCGCGCGGCACCGCCCGGGCGGGGTCCCGCGACTCGAAGAAGGGGTAGCTGACGTAGTAGCCGAGGCCGCGCCGCACGACGGTGGCCTTCTTGATCTCGACGCTCTTGGCGAAGGTCGCGACCTCCAGGACGTCGGCCGTGCGCCGCTTGCGCACCAGGTGGTACAGGAGGCGGTCGAGCACGTTGAGGCCGCGCAGGAGGCGCGCGGGCACGTGGTCGAGGTAGGCGTTGAGCAGGTCGACGGCGGCCTCGCGGGCCTCCTCGTCGGCGTCGTCCAGGCGCAGGAGGAGCTGGTGCAGCTCGCCGCTGAGCAGGGTGCGGTCCCACAGTTCGCGGTCGGCGCTGGCGAGGTCGGCGGCGAGGTCGCCCATCGCGGTGAGGCGCCGGGTGAGCACGGCCTTGTCCAGGGGCGGCAGGGCGGCCTCGCGCCGGCGCATGAGCAGGACGGGGCCGGGCAGGGTGTCCACGGTCTCCGCGGACAGGGCGGCCCGGCGCAGGCCCAGGTCGGCGTCCTCGGGGTCGAGGGAGTGGTCGGACAGGGAGTCCCAGAACCCCCTGCGCCAGAGCTTGTTGCCCAGGGTGGCGTCCGCGGCCAGTCCGGGGACGGCGCGGGGGTCCTCGGCCATGCGGTGCCTGCCGCAGGACCTGCGGTGCGCCTTGGAGGGGGAGGCGCCCAGCTCGTCGAACCTGTACGCGTTGCCGACGACCAGGTCCGAGCGGGTGTCGCCCGCGCTGCGCAGGAGGTAGGCCAGGGCGTAGCCGGTGAGGGCGTCGGAGCCCTCCAGGAAGAGCAGGTGGGTACCGTGCGCGGCGGCGGCGCCGCGGGCGCGGGCGGCGGGGCGGTCGGGGGCGGGTCCGCCGGTCAGGAGCACGGCGGTGAGGCCGGGCGGCGGTGAGGCGGCGAACGCGGCGGCGACGGTGAGCGCGTCCTCGCGGGCGGGCTCGACGGCCTCGTCCCCCTGCTCGTTCTCCTCCCCGCGGGTGTCGGCCTCGGTGTTCTCGGCCATGTCCTCGTCACCGCCGGACTCGGCGTCGGAGGTCTCGGAGGCGGACTCGGCCGCGGGCTCGGCGCCGTCGGCGCGGAGGCGGTCACCGTCGCGGACGGGGACCAGGACCACCTGCGCGTCCGCCCGTGGCTCGCCGGTCCCGCCGTCGTCGCGCTGGCGGGCCAGGGAGTCGAGGCAGTGCTGTAGGTGGGGCTCGGTGACGTCGAACGTCACGATGACAGTGGCTTCGGGCACGGAAGTTGACACCCTCCGGAGGGTTCGACGGGCCGCGCGGGCGACTGGGCGCGCTGGCCGCGTGCATCAGACGACTAACAACTGAACGTGAAACTTTTGTTACTCAGAGTCAAAACGGTACCTATGGCCGTGCGCCGCGCGGAAGGCGGGGGAAGGCACTCGGCGGAGCCGCACCGGCGCCCGGCGGCGGGCCGGGGCCCTGCACTAGGGTTCAGGACACAAGTATCACAGGCCCGGCGGACCCGGCGCCCACCTTTTCCGGATGGGCGTGCCCCCGCGTGGGCCTGTCCGGCGGCGGCACGGACCAGAAGCGGACACGGACAGCATGGCCCCTCCCGAACACGGTGACGAGAAGCGGCGTCCAGACCAGGACCGACCCCGGCGCGAGGGGGACTCCCCCCGCGTGAGGCGGACGGGCGGACTGCGCAGGGCGGTGGAGGGGCGCAGCGCGGTGCCGCTCGTGTGGCTGCACCAGGGTCCCCGGTGGCTGGCGCCGCTGGTGGTGGGCGCCCTGTTCATCGCGGGGTTGATGGCGCCCGGCCCGGTCGGCGCGGTGTGCCTGCTGCTGGTCGCGGCGTTCGTCGCGTGGCTGGCCTTCCTGACCTGGCCCTCCCTCGGCGGCCAGCCGCGGACGGCACGGGTGCTCATGGTGGTGGTCGTACTGGTGCTGGCGGTGGCGCGGGTCCTGGGCTACTGACCCGGAGGCACCGGGAAGATCACGAATCCGTCATATTTTGACAATCATTTTCGTTTTCGTGATAATGGAACGGTGTCTGACCAGTTCACGGCCGTAGCGGGCGACGCGCCGCCCGCCTTCCAGGCCGTCGACGCACGCGTGGCCTACGACGGGGTCCCCGTGCTCGACGGTATGAGCGTCGACGTGCCCGCGGGCCAGACGATGGCCGTGCTGGGCCCCAACGGTTCCGGTAAGTCCACCCTGATGCGCTCGATGCTGGGCATCGTGCCCCTGACCTCCGGCGAGATCCTGGTGCACGGCGTCCCGCTGCGCGGGTTCCGCGCCTGGCGCCGGATCGGCTACGTGCCCCAGCGGCTCACCGCCGGAGGCGCCGTCCCCGCCACCGTCCGCGAGATCGTCGCCTCCGGGCAGGTCGCCTCGCGCCGCCGCCTGTCCCTGCCCACCCGCGCCGACCGCGCGGCCGTCGACGAGGCCCTGGAGGCCGTCGGACTGGCCGACCGGGGCCGCGACGCGGTGCGCGAGCTCTCCGGCGGCCAGCAGCAGCGCGTGCTCATCGCCCGCGCCCTGGCCGGGCGGCCCGACACCTTCGTCATGGACGAGCCCATGGCCGGTGTGGACGCCGAGAACCAGCGCGCGCTGGCCGACACCATCGCCCGCCTGCGCGAGCGCGGCGCGACCGTGGTCCTGGTCCTGCACGAACTGGGCCCGCTGGAGAACGTGATCGAGCGCGCCGTGGTGCTGGAGTCGGGCCGCGTGGTGCACGACGGCGCCGCCCCCGCGCCCACCGGCGAGTGCGCGCGGCCCGGACACGAGCACCAGCACCCCCACCCCGACCCCAACGCTCCCGACTCCGCGGGCGCCACGGCCGCGGAGATGATCCGACTCGAGGTACCCGGCCGTGACTGAGCTGCTCCACTACGAGTTCATGCGGCGCGCGCTGATCGCGGCGGTGCTCGTCGGCCTGGTCACCCCCGTCATCGGCACCTACCTCGTCCAGCGGCGCCTGGCCCTGCTGGGCGACGGGATCGGCCACGTCGCCTTGACCGGGGTGGCGCTGGGCCTGCTCACCAGCACCTCGCCGGTGCTCACCGCCGCCGTGGTGGCCACGCTGGGCGCCGTGCTCATCGAACTGGTGCGGGTGCGCGCCCGCACCAGCGGGGACGTGGCCCTGGCGCTGCTGTTCTACGGCGGCATCGCGGGTGGCGTGCTGCTCATCGGACTCACGCCCGGGGCGAGCAACGCCACGCTGGTCTCCTACCTGTTCGGCTCGGTGAGCACGGTGGAGGAGTCCGACCTCTGGGTGGTGGGCGTGCTCACCGCCGGGGTGGTCGCGGTGGTGGCGGTGTTCGGCCGCGAGCTGTTCGTGCTCTGCCAGGACGAGGAGGTGGCGCGGGCCCACGGGCTGCCGGTGCGCTTCCTGAGCGTGCTGCTGGCCGTGACCGCCGCGCTGACGGTGGTGATCGCGATGCGCGTGGTGGGCGTGCTCATGGTGAGCGCGCTGATGATCGTCCCGGTCGCCGCCGCCCAGCAGCTCACCAAGAGCTTCCGGGTGACGATGCTCCTGGCCGTGCTGATCGGACTGTTGTCCTCGGTGGGCGGCCTGACCACGTCCTTCTACGCCGAACTCTCCCCCGGCGCGACGATCGTGCTGCTGGCCCTGGCCGTCTTCGGCGTGGCCGTGGCAGTTGGCGGCGTGCTGCGCCGCGCCTCCGGGCGCCGCTCCGCGGCGGCCTTCGATCCCGTCGGTGAGGGTTTGACCGGTACGATGCCCCAGACTGAGCGGGGGAAGGTGAGACCATGAGTACACGACGCGAGGCGGTCCGCGAGGCGCTGACCGGTTCCGCCGGTTTCCGCAGCGCCCAGGACCTGTACGCGGACCTGCGCGCCGACGGTTCCAAGATCGGCCTGACCACCGTCTACCGGGCGCTCCAGGCGCTGAGCGACTCCGGTGAGGTGGACGTGCTGCGCACCGACGAGGGCGAGGCCGTCTACCGGGCGTGCGACACCGAGAGCCACCACCACCACATCGTGTGCCGGGTGTGCGCGACCGCGGTGGAGATCGAGGGCCCCACGGTGGAGAAGTGGGCCACCGAGATGGGCGCCCGGCACGGCTTCACCGGTGTGACGCACACCGTCGAGGTCTTCGGGACCTGCGCCAACTGCTCCTAGTGGGTTGACCGGAACCGTTGCCGGTGCGATGGGAGGGGCTCAACCCTCGGTGATCTTGTACTGATAGCGAGTTTGGATCTCGCTACAAGTACAAGATCTACTGGTTCACCATGGTGGTGTCGGGGAGGGTTTCGACGGGAGCCGCTCTGACGGTGGCACTGGGGTGACTCCTACAAGATCACGGCGAAGGAGCGGGCCGGTGAACCTTTGCGGTCACCGCGCTAGTTCCGGGGTTCCGTGGTGTCCCGCCCTACGTTCCCGCCGTACTCCGGCGTGTCCATGACCGCCAGCACGGCCGCCATGAGCCGTTCGGGGTCGTGGTGCCCACACAGGGCCTGGGCGGGGACGCCGTCCCCGTCGGCGAGGACCGCCAGGAACAGGTGCTCGGCGCCCACCACCGGTCGGCCCTCGCCGTCCACGACGCCGTACTCCTTGGCGATCCGCCGCGCGTGCGCCAGCATCCGCTCGGCCCTGGGTGTGAAGCGTGTGCCCATGCGCCAACCATAGGAGACGCTCCCGCACCGTAGGACGGACTCCACGCGTGCTCGGACCGGCCATCCGGTGTCAGTCCCGGCGCAGCGGGTCCAGGCTGGGGCGCTTGGGGCTGACGTTGTCTCCCGAGGAGCGCCCGGTGAGGCGTCGGCCGATCCACGGCACCAGGAACTCGCGCGCCCAGTGCAGGTCCTCCTGGCGGGCGGAGCGCCAGTCGCGCGGGTCGGCGGGCGGCCACGGCTGCTTCCAGTCGCCCTCGACGGGCACCCCGAGCACCTCGGCCACGCGCAGCGCCATACGGCGGTGGCCCTCCGGGGACAGGTGCAGGCGGTCCCAGCTCCAGGCGCGGGCGTCGTCCAGGACCCGCATGCTCCACACGTCCACCACGTCGCAGCCGTAGCGGTCGGCGATGGCCCGCAGGTGCATGTTGTACGTGGCGATCCGGCCGCGCATGTGGCGCATCACCGGCTGCCAGTTGGTGTCGAACCCGGTAAAGACCACGATGCGCGCGCCGGTCCGGCTGAGCTCCTGCACCGCCGCGGCGAAGGCCACGGCGACGGCGTCGGGGTCGCTGCCGGGGCGGATGATGTCGTTGCCGCCCGCGCACAGCGTGATCAGGTCCGGCGAGAGCTCCACCGCCCGGGGGACCTGCTCCTCGGCGACCTGGCCGATGAGCTTGCCGCGCACCGCGAGGTTGGCGTAGCGCACCTCCGTGACGTGGTCGGCGAGGTGTTCGGCCAGGCGGTCGGCCCACCCCCGGTAGCGGCCGTCGGGCGCGCCGCCGCCGTCCGGATAGGGGTCGCTCATGCCCTCGGTGAAGCTGTCACCGAGGGCGACGTAGGACAGGATGTCCCGGTGCACCAAGTTCGTCCCAAAACCGCTCATAGTGCACGATCATCCAACTCCGCGGCAGGGTTACGCGACAGTAGGTTGATCCTTTCCGGCGTTTTGGGAGCCACCTCACACCGGGGCGGCGGCGGTCAGCGGTCCTTGGTGATCCGGGTCAGCTCCGGGCGCTTGGCCGTGACCGCGTCGCCGGAGGAGCGCCCCGTCAGGCGGCGGCCGATCCACGGGCCGAGCGACTCCCTGACCCAGGTCAGGTCCTCCCGGCGCGCACGGGCCCAGCCGACCGGTTCGCTGTCCGGCCACGGCTCGTCCCAGCGCTCCGCCACCGGCACGCCCAGCACCTCGGCCACGCGCAGCGCGAGTCGGCGGTGCCCCTCGGGGGACATGTGCAGCCGGTCCTCGTCCCAGGCGCGGGAGTCGGTGAGCACCCTCATCGGCCACTGGTCCACCAGGAGGCAGCCGTGTTTGTCGGCGACGGCGCGCACGTGCATGTAGTAGCGCGCGAACAGGCCGATGGTGCCGCGCATGTAGCCCGTGGTGACGTTGACTCCGGTGAAGAGCACGACCTGGCTCCCCGCGGCGCGCAGGCGGCCCACCGTGTGGTCCAGGATCCGGGCCATCCGCTCGGGGTCCCCTCCCGGGCGCAGCAGGTCGTTGCCGCCCGCGCTCAGGGTGACCAGGTCCGGGGCCATCGCCAGGGCGGGCGGGATCTGGTCGGTGACGATCTGGCGCATGAGCTTGCCGCGCACCGCCAGGTTCGCGTACACGATCTCGCCCTGGTCGTCGGCCAGGTGCTCGGCCAGCCGGTCGGCCCAGCCGCGGAAGCCCGCGCCCGGTTCCGGGTAGGGGTCGCCCACGCCCTCGGTGAAGCTGTCGCCCACCGAGACGAGCGACATGCCCGGCCTGAGCAGCGGAACGTCCGAACCTGCCATCACTTCTTCTCCTCCGACGTGGGGTTGGGCACGGCACCGCCGTAGCGGCGGTCCCGGCTCGCGTAGATCTCACAGGCCCGCCACAGGTCGCGGCGGTCGAAGTCGGGCCAGAGCGTGTCCAGGAAGACGAACTCGGCGTAGGCGGACTGCCAGAGGAGGAAGTTGGACGTGCGCTGCTCGCCGGAGGAGCGCACGAACAGGTCCACGGGCGGCACGTCGGGAGCGTAGAGGTGCTGGGCGAGGGTGTCCTCGGTGATCTTGTCCGGGGAGATCAGTCCCGCCGCCGCCCTGCGGGCCAGCTCGCGCGCGGCGTCGACGATCTCGGCCTGGCCGCCGTAGTTCACGCAGAACTGGAGGGTGAGCGCGGTGTTGTCCTTGGTCATCTCCTCCGCGTCCTGGAGTTCGCGGATGACGCTCTTCCACAGCCGCCCCGCGCGCCCGGCCCACCTGATGCGGACCCCGCGCGCGTGCATCTCGTCGCGGCGCCTGCGGATGGTGTCGCGGTTGAAGCCCATGAGGAAGCGCACCTCGTCGGGCGAGCGCTTCCAGTTCTCGGTGGAGAAGGCGTAGGCGGACAGGTTGGCCACACCCATCTCCAGGGCGCCCTCGATCACGTCGAAGAGCGAGGACTCACCGGCCTTGTGCCCCTCGGTGCGCGCCAGACCGCGCTCCTTGGCCCAGCGGCCGTTGCCGTCCATGACCACGGCCACGTGCCGGGGCACCAGCTGGGCGGGGAGCTCGGGGGGACGCGCGCCGCTGGGGTGCGGGACGGGCGCGGTGTACTCCCGCCGCTTACCGGTGTCGAAGCTGAACAGACTCAAGAACGCTCCACATGGCGCAGTGATCGGATTCCGTTTTCCAGGTGCCACTGTAGGTAGGCCGCGACCAGCCCGCTGCACTCGGAGCGCTGCCTGTCCTCGCTGGCGTCCGCGCTCTCCCAGTCCCCTCCGAGCAGGGCCGACATCAGCCGGAGCGTGTCCGGGGACGGGTGCACGGAGCCGTGAGGACGGCACACCGTGCAGACCATACCTCCGGCGTGGACCGCGAACGCGCGGTGCTCCCCCCGGCTGCCGCAGCGGGCGCACTCGGCCAGCGAGGGCGCGTACCCGGCGACGGCGAGCGAGCGCAGCAGGTAGGCGTCCAGAACCAGCCGGGAGTCGTGGCTTCCCTCACCCAGGGTACGCAGTGCGCCGATGAGCAGGAGGAACTGGCGCAGCGCCGGGTCCTTCTCGACCGCGACGACCTTCTCCGCGGTCTCCAGCATCGCGGTGGCGGCGGTGTAGCGGGAGTAGTCGGACACGACCGCCTTCCCGTAGGCGCGCACGGTCTCGGCCTGGGTGATGACGTCCAGCGTGCGGCCCGCGTGCAGCTGGAGGTCGACGTGGGTGCACGGCTCCAGGCGGGCCCCGAAGCGGGACCTGGTCCGGCGCACCCCCTTGCCGACGGCGCGGACCAGGCCGGTGCGCCGGGTCAGGAGGGTGATGATGCGGTCGGCCTCGCCCAGCTTCTGGTTGCGCAGGACGACACCCTCGTCGCGGTAGAGACTCACCCCCCCATTGTCGCGGATACCACGGACCGTCCACGCGGACGGTGGAGCACAGAACCCCTCTATGACCAGCTTTATTACAGTTTGGTTTCCCTTTTTGCGACATTTGCTCTACTCTCACGCGCTAGGCGCTCCGCGTCGGGCCAGCCGCACCTCCCCCGCGGCACTCCCGGAGCAGCCGCGCGCATCCCGCGCGCTCCCCGACACGGGTCCACCCGAGGCCCGCGGGGCACGAGCGAGGACCGGCCGGAGCGCGGACTCCGCGCGAACGACGTCCCGTCGCGCCCGTGCCCCGACGTCCCACTTCCCGAGGAGGGCCCTATGGCGCGTGGTCGCCGAGGCAGGCGCAGGAAGAGCGCCGACCGACACCGCCGTGCCGGGCGCGGACGGCGCTCGATACCGCTCGCGGTACCCATGGCAGCGGTCCCCGTCGGCCTGGCCATGGCGGGCGCGCTGCTGTTCACCGGCGCGGACTCCGGCCTCAACCCCTTCCAGAACACGGCGGACGGCCAGGCGCGGGAGGGAGGGGTCGGTACCGCGGTCACCGACGACTCGCTCGTGCCCGAGGCCTCCGAGGACGCCGACTTCTTCGCCTCGCCCACCGCGACGCCGGAGCGGGAGCCGACGCCCTCCGGGGACGGCGGCGAGCCGCAGAGCGCGCAGGCCTCCTCCGTGCCCGAGGACGGCGAGGACGAGGACACCGGCGGCGGCAGTGGCGGCTCGGGGTCCGGCGGCGGAGGCTCCGGCGGCGGCGGTGGCGGTGGCGGTGGCGGTGACAGCGGCGGCAACGACGGTGACGACGGCAACAGTGGTTTCGACGCCCCCTCCGGCGGGGTCTCCGAGCAGGTCGTGACCCTGGTCAACGCCGAGCGCGCGGACGCCGGGTGCGGCCCGCTGCGGGTGGACCCGCGACTGGCCGCCGCCGCCCAGGAGCACAGCGAGGACATGGACCGGCGCGACTACATGAGCCACGAGAGCCCCGAGGGCGAGGGTCCCGGGGACCGGGCCGACCGCCACGGCTACGACGCCTGGGGCGCGGAGAACGTCGCCAAGGGGCAGACCAGCCCCCAGCAGGTGATGGACGCCTGGATGAACAGCGACGGGCACCGCAGGAACATCCTCAACTGCGACCTGGTCGCGATCGGTGTCGGCGAGTCCGGCAACGCCTGGACCCAGATGTTCGGCTGGGAGTAGTCCCGAGCACACGTCGGGCCGCCCTCCCCGGGGGGAGGGCGGCCCGACGTGTGCGAGGAGAGCGCGGCGGCTGGGTTCTGTGGTGGAGAAGGAAGCCGCCGCTGTGCCTCGCCGGTGAGGGGAGCCCGGGGACTCGATGGAAAAAGGGTGCCTCGCGGCGGGGAGAAGGAAGCCCCCGGAAGGTGCCTCGCCGTACCGGGCGGAGAGCGCGGAGACTGCGTACCGTGTGAAAAGGGATTCGAACCCTGAGAAGGAAGCCTCCGCTGTGCCGCCCAGGGACGAGGCTAGCGTGCCCCTCCCCGGACGTCACGCGGTTTTCCGGGCGGAGAGCGCCGGAGCTGGGCACCGGCGGTGCGGCGGTACCGCCCGCTCACGGTGCTCCCGGGAGAAGGAAGCCCCGGCAGGTGCCGCCCGGAGGCGATCCTACGGTCACACCGCCTCGGGGTCGGGCAGCAGGGAGGGCAAGTCCGCCAGCGCGGTCACCCCGACCCCCTCGGGCAGCCCCTCCGGGCGCTCCAGCCCCAGGTAGGCCACCCGGCGCCCGGCGACCTCCTCGGCGGTGGGCGGCTCGCGGTACTCCCGCACCTCGGCGCCCGCGTCCGCCATCAGGTCCACCAGGTGCCGGACCGTGAGGTAGCGGCGCTCCACCACGGCGCGGGCCATCAGCCGGGCGGACGCCCCCGTCTCCTCGACCCGGTTGAAGTGCTGGCGCCCCCGCAGGAACAGGTGCGTCCAGCGCGCGCTCCAGCGGCCGCCGCTCCCCCGGCTGAACACCAGCGGGACCAGGACCCGGGACTCGCCCTCCAGGTCCGAGCGCACGCGCACGGTACGCGGCTCGAAGGGCATGCCGCCCTGTTCGCCGTCCAGGGTCATGTACCCGAAGAAGGCCTCCGGCAGGAAGGTGAACCGGTCGCCCTCGTAGACGAGCACCTGCGGCACCACGTGCCGCACCCGCTCGTCCAGCGCGGACAGGTCCAGGTCGATCATCTCGGTGGCGCCGCCCGGCGCGGGCGCCGCCACCAGGTCGCCGGAGTGGGTGGCCGCATCCTGCCTGAGGTTGGTCCAGGACACCTGGCCGACCGGGGCGAAGTCCTGGTCGAGCAGTTCCATCGACAGGTCCAGGTCGGTCTCCCGGGACTCCGTCTGCGTCCAGTGCACGAAGAACCGCAGCCGGTCCCCATCGACCTCGGTACGACTGCCGCGCGGCAGCACGCCCATGCCCTTGGCGGCGTCCCTGCCCGAACGCGGCACGGCCACCGAGAGCACGGCGGGGTCCACCAGGAGCAGGTCGTGGACCGGCAGGCGCCGGGCGATCAGGCCGTCCAGCGCCTCCAGCACGGCGGCGGTGTCGGCCCGGGGCAGCGGCGGACGGGTGTCGGTGGCCGTGTGCCCGCGCGCGGACTGGTTGGCGAACAGGCGCACCAGCCCGGGGGCGTCCCGGTTGGCGAGCTGTTCGCGCGCGGAGACCAGCACCCGGCCGGAGACGCGGTCGCCGACCTCGCGCAGGCGCGCGGCCAGCGGCTCCCCGGTACCGGCGCCGCCCGTCGCCAGGATCCGGTCCAGGGTGCGCACCAGCATGCCCGGCGCGGTGGCCAGCAGGTCCGCGGCGGCGGTCACGTCGCCGTCCAGGAAGGCCGCCTCCACTCGGGCGTCGAAGGTGCGCACACGGCGGTCGCCGCGCGCCACCGCGAACACCTCGCGGGCGTGCTCCCACGCCGGGTACTCGTGCGGGTGCAGCCCCTCCCCCAGCCGCTTCCACGCCTCGGTGTGGCGGCCCACGTCGGCGAGCTTGCCGGGGTTGTCGGCGATCACCGCGTCCAGGGCGGCGAGCAGCGCGTGCCGCTCGCGGCGGCGGAAGGAGCGCAGGCGCGCGGGCCGGGCCAGGGTGGGGTCGCCGTCCGAGAGGGCCTGGGCCAGGCGCAGCACGTCGGTGGCGGTGTCCGCGCGCGGGGCGTGTCCGGCCCGCACGCGGGCGGCGTTGACCACGGCGCGGTTCTCCCGCACGGGGATGACCTGCGGCGGTTCCCCGTCGGCGCACTCGTCGGCGAGCACGGCCAGGAGCGCCAGGTCGTCCTCGCCGAGCGGGACCGGGCTGCCCGCCAGGTCCGCGTACAGCGCGCGGGTCTCCTCGGCCAGGGACGCGCCCAGGTGGAGCGGGGTGAGCCGGTCCTTGGCCCCGGGGACGAACGCGTCGCGGGCGGCGGCGAGTTCGGCGTAGGCGTGCTGGTAGCGGCCGTAGGAGGGCAGGTCGAGTAGGTTGATCCGCCCCTCCGGGAGCGCCAGGTGGACCGGGCCGGCCGGATCGCCGATCGCCTTGGCCAGGCATTCCGCCCAGAACTCGACGGTGTCGGGGACGTTGTCGGGGAAGTCGCGGAAGTAGACGTTGTGCTCGGCGGCGGCGCCGACGAGCCGCCGGACCGCGTCCAGGAGGGGTCCGGCCTCGCGCAGCACGGCCTCGGGGGCGAGTCCTTCGAGGCGGGAGCGCAGTTCGCCGGTGAGTGTGAAGCCCACGGACAGCAGCGCGGCGTCGAGCCGCCGGGTCGCGGCGCCGCCGTCTCCGGGCGCGCCGGAGGGCTCGGGGACGCGCAGGGTTCGCTGGAGGATCTCGCCGTACACCATGCACGGCATCGTGGCATTCCCCCGACCGCCGCCGCCACGGCTTTTATCCGCTCCGTCCCTCCGTGCGCGGGTCGCGCCCGCGCGTACCGCCGCCCGCGCGGCCCCGCCCCCGAAGGCCTCTGCGAACGCGTCGGCGCCGACCGGTAGTGTGGACCGCCGTCGCGACCCCTCGCGGCCCGACGGGAGGTGGCCCTGTGCGCGAGCTGAGTGAACTGGTCGAGGTGGACGAACCCGCCTGGCCGCTGCTGTCCGAACGCGTGGAGCGGGGCGGGGCCTCGGTGCGCGCCCTGCCCGTGGACCCCGAACGCGGCCGCACGTGCCTGCACCGCCTCCAGGTGACCGCACGGTCCTTCCTGGGCGCGATGGCGCTGGAGTCCGGCGGCCTGCTCCTGGACGGCGGGTGGCTGCGCGTGCACGGCGGCGGCGGGGCGGAGCTGCCCGGACTGGGCGAGGTCAACGACCTGAGCGCCGCTGTGGTGTACGGCCCGCCGCCGCGGCTGGTGGTCGCCCACGACGTGCTGGGCGGGGTGTTCGCCCTCAACGGGCCCGCGGCGGAGGGCGGGGACCACCCCGGCAGGCCCGGGGAGATGGTCTACTTCGCGCCCGACTCCCTGGAGTGGGAGCCGCTGGAGACGGCCTACTCCGGCTGGATGCTGTGGCTGCTGGAGGGCCGTCTGGAGGACTTCTACCGCGCCCTGCGCTGGCCGGGCTGGCGCGAGGAGGCCGAGGCGCTGGACCTGGCGCAGGGGCTGTCGCTGTACCCCTTCCCCTGGACGGCCGAGGCGCGCGAGGACATGGCCGCGACCTCACGCAGGCCGCTCGCGCTGGGCGAGCTGACCGGCGCGCACCGGGAGTCGTGCGCCGCCCTCGGGCTGCCCGACCCCGGGCCGTTCGGCCTGTTCTGAGGTGCCGGGAGACGGGCCGGGGCCGCGACCCGCCGGCCGCGGCCCCGGATGCCCGCCCGTGGGCGTGTACGCGTCAGACGCGCGCGATGGCGCTGCACAGCGCCTTGAGCGAGGCCGTGGTGATGCTGCTGTGGATACCCACGCCCCACACCACGCGGCCGTCGATCTCGGCCTCCACATAGGCGGCGGCGCGGGCGTCGCCGTCCCCGCCCATGGAGTGCTCCACGTAGTCCATGACGCGGACCTTGACGTCGACGTCGGTCAGGGCGTCGCAGAACGCGGAGATGGGGCCGTTGCCGGTGCCGGTCAGCTCGCGGATCTCGCCGTTGACCCGGGCGTCGGCCTCGATCCGGTAGGTGCCGTCGCTGTCGGTGGTGGAGCGGTGCGCCAGCACCGCGACCGGGCCGCCCTCGGCCAGGTAGGTCCGGGAGAAGATCTCCCAGATGCGCCCGGCGGCGAACTCGCCGCCCTCGGCGTCGGTGAACTTCTGGATCACCTGGGAGAACTCGATCTGGAGGCGGCGCGGCAGGTCCAGCGAGTGGTCGCGCTGCATGATGTAGGAGACGCCGCCCTTGCCGGACTGGCTGTTGACCCGGATGACGGCCTCGTAGTTGCGGCCCACGTCCTTGGGGTCGATCGGCAGGTAGGGCACGTCCCAGACGTACTCCTCCACCGGGGTCCCGTCCGCGTCGGCGGCCTCCTGCTGGGCGGTGAAGCCCTTCTTGATGGCGTCCTGGTGGGAGCCGGAGAAGGCGGTGTAGACCAGGTCGCCGCCGTAGGGGTGACGCGGGGCGACCGGCAGCTGGGTGCAGTGCTCGACGGTGCGGCGGATCTCGTCGATGTCGGAGAAGTCGATCCTGGGGTCCACGCCCTGGCTGAACAGGTTCATGCCCAGGGTGACCAGGCAGACGTTGCCGGTGCGCTCACCGTGCCCGAACAGGCAGCCCTCGACGCGGTCGGCCCCGGCCATGACGGCCAGCTCGGCCGAGGCCACGCCGGTGCCGCGGTCGTTGTGCGGGTGCACCGAGACGACCACGTGCTCGCGCCGGGACAGGCTGCGGCTCATCCACTCGATCTGGTCGGCGTAGACGTTGGGCGTGGAGCGCTCGACGGTCGCGGGCAGGTTGAGGATGATCTCGCGGCCCGGGCCGGGCTGCCAGACGTCCATGACGGCCTCGCAGACCTCCAGGGCGAAGTCCAGCTCGGTGTCGACGAAGATCTCGGGAGAGTACTCGTAGCCGAAGTACTCGGTCTCGCCCAGGTACTGCTCGGCGAAGCGCATGACGTGCCGGGTGCCCTGGACGGCGATGTCCTTGCAGGCCTCGCGGTCCACGCGGAAGACGACGCGGCGGAAGGTGGGCGCGGTGGCGTTGTACAGGTGCACGGTGGCGCGCCTGGCCCCGACCAGGCTCTGCACGGTGCGCTCGATGAGGTCCTCACGGGCCTGGGTCAGCACCGAGATCTGCACGTCGTCGGGGATCGCGTCCCCCTCGATCAGGGACCGGACGAAGTCGAAGTCGGTCTGGCTGGCGGAGGGGAAGCCGACCTCGATCTCCTTGTAGCCCATCCGCACCAGCAGCTCGAACATCTCGCGCTTGCGGGCGGGGTCCATCGGCTCGATCAGCGCCTGGTTGCCGTCGCGCAGGTCCGTGGACAGCCAGCGCGGGGCCTCGGTGATGCTCTTCGAGGGCCAGGTGCGGTCGGGCAGGTCCACCGGCGCGAAGGGCTTGTAGCGGTGGAAGGGCATGGGGCTGGGCTTTTGCTGCGGCACCATCTCGGTGGCTCCTCGGGTGGATCTGGCGCTTGGTCATGGTCGACCAGGACAAGCCGAGGTCCCGCGGCGAGGGAGCCGACCTTTTAACGACCCCCGCCGCGGCCGCTAAGGAGAAGCAGCTCGCGCAGCATAACGGTCCTCACGCTAGCAGACGGCTCCGCGGAACTGGTACCCGGTGTCCGCATGCTGGGACGCGCGTCACATGACCTGGAGGTCCGTCTCACGGAGGGCGCGCACGGCGGGATCCGCCCCACTACCGGTACCTCGATTTCAAGAGACCGGCGGGGGGTCTGTAACATTTTCGGTGAACCCTTCAGTGCTAGGGGGGTTGTTCCAGATCCCGTCGACGGGGCCCAGGGTGCGGCCAACACCCGAGGCCGCCACCGGCAGCGCGGTCACCGCGCACCGGCGGCCGGGCCGGTCCCGTCGACGGGGTTTCGCGTTCCCGCCCCCGCCGAAGCGGTGGCGCTCCTGCGCGGAGGCGTTACCGCTTCGGCGGCCCGGCTCATCGGCGGTCGGGCTCAGGCGTCCAGGGCCGGGTAGTCGGTGTAGCCACGGTGGTCGCCGCCGTAGTAGGTGGCCCGGTCCGGGACGGCGACGGGACCGCCGGTCCTGATCCTGGCCGGCAGGTCGGGGTTGGCGATCCAGGCCGCGGCCATCGCCACGGCGTCCGCCCGCTCCTCGGCCAGGGCCGCGGTGGCGGGTCCGGTGTCGGTGCCGGAGGCGGGATTGAGGACGAAGATCCCGGGCCACTCCTTGCGCAGCGCCTCGGTGTACTCGGCCGAGGCCGACTCCGTCAGGTGCAGGTAGGCCAGCCCGGGACGGCCGCGCAGCCCGTCGAGGAGCGCGAGGTACTGCTCCAGGGGGTCGCTCTGGCTGATGCCGTTGAGGGTGCTGGCCGGGGAGATACGCAGGCCGGTGCGGTCGGCGCCGACAGCTTCGGTGACCGCGTCCACGGCCTCCAGGGCGAAGCGGGCGCGGTTGGCGGCGCTGCCGCCGTACCCGTCGGTGCGCCGGTTGCTGCCGTCGGAGAGGAACTGCTCGATGAGGTAGCTGTTGCCGCCGTGCAGCTCCACCCCGTCGAAGCCGGCGGCGATCGCGTTGCGCGCGGCCGTGGCGTGGTCGGCGAGGGTCTGGTCGATGTCGGCAGCGGTCATCTCCCGCGGCACGGGGTGCGCGAGCTTCTGCCCGCCGTCGTACATGGACGAGCCCGAGGCGATGGGAGAGGGGCCGAGGGGCAGGCCGCCGTCGGGGTAGAGGCTGGGGTGGCCGACCCGGCCCGCGTGCATGAGCTGGGCGAAGATGTGCCCGCCGCGTTCGTGTACGGCGTCGGTGACGCGCCTCCAGGCCTGGACCTGCTCGTCGCTGTGCAGCCCCGGGGTGTCGGTGTAGCCCTGGCCGCGAACGCTGGGCTGGATGCCCTCGGTGATGACCAGCCCGGCCGAGGCGCGCTGGGCGTAGTACTCGACGGCGAGGTCGCCCGGCACGCCCCCGCGGGAGCGCGAGCGCGTCATCGGGGCCATGAACAGGCGGTTGGGCAGGTGCAGGCGGCCGATCCGGACGGGATCGAACAGGTCGCTCATGGCGGGCTCCGTGGTGTGCGGGTCGGGAGGGGTCATGCCCTCGGGAACGCACTCACGTTAGGAGGATCCACCGCGGGGCCGTCGACCGGGTACGCCCTCCGGCAGGCCGCGTACGCGCGCCGCCGCCCCGGGCCGGGTGGACACGTCACCGCCGGACTCAGTCCCGGTACACCTGGCTGCGATGGGCGTTGTGCACCACGAGAACGACGAGGAGTCCGTCCCGGGTGTCGGCGACCACGCGGCAGTCGCCGACACGGTAACGCCACAGGTCACCGAGGCGACTGCCCTTCAACGCCTCACCGAGGCAACGCGGGTCGTCCGCGTCCTCCACACGGTCCTTCAGGAACCGGAGGATTCTCCGCACCACCTGGGGGTCCAGTTTGCGCAGCTCACGACGTGCATCGTCGTGGATCTCAACTTTCCACGTCATGCTCGCCCATTACTTCTGAGAGCGGTGTCGTACCGCTGCGCCCCGCCCTGAGGTCCTCCAGCCTGCGTTCGGCCAGGTAGACCTCCTCCAACTCGTCCAGGTGGGCGACGATCGCCTCCCGGGCGTAGAAGCTCTTCGACCTGCCGGTCTCCTTCGCGAGGGCTTCGAGTCTGTCCTCGATCTCCGCCGGAAGTCTCAGTGCCAGCATGACGCACCTCCCTGGTTGCTATACAAGTATAGCGACCAGGAATCAGCACGGACCAGAGTCGCGCACCCCGAGGAGCGGCCATGAGCAGAACGTGGATCGACATCGACGACGCGCTTCTGGAGCGTGCGACGGAACTGCTGGGCACCACAACGCCCGAGGAGCCGGTGAACACCGCATTGCGCAAGGTCGTGGAGTGGAGCCGCACCGTTCCCCACCGGGGAGAGGACGGCTCAGGCGCCGAGGGCTGACGCCGGCGGTCGGGGTTCCGGCCCCGGACGGCGCGCCCGGGGCCGGAACCGGTCAGAACTCCCCTTGGCAGGCCTGCTGGACCTTGCCCTGGCCGAAGGACTCCACGTAGGTCTCGTCCGGGGCCAGCTCCAGGTAGCCGTCCGTCTGGGCCCCGTAGATCAGCACCGGGTCGGTGCCGTTCCACTTGAACTGCAACTGGCAGTCCTCCGTGGCCTCGTAGGTGGCCCACCAGAACCCTTCGGTGTCCGGCGCGGTGATCCTGAGTTCGTCACCGGGCAGACCACTCTCCACCAGGAGTTCCTGGAACTCCTCCTCGGACCCGTTCTGGGAGGAGCAGGCGGAGGAGGCGAGCGCGACGGCCGCGACGGCGGCCGCAGAGAGGAAACGCGCGTGGGGGGACATGCTTTTCCAACTTCCGAGAGTGCCGACGACGGCTCCGTTGCGTTATCCCGCTCCCTGGCACGGCGGGTCCGTCGTCAAGGTGACTCCACGTTTGCGCAGGTGCGGACCTGAGAAAACGCACGTCGCGACACACTCCGGACACAACCCTGTAACGACGGGTTCATATGTGCCTGGTGCTACCAGTGTGCCCCGTTTGGTCCGCTGTGGCAGGCGTTCCGCACGGGGCACACCCGCCGTCAGGCCCCCGGAGCCGGCTCGAACTCCCGGACCGCGTCGATCGCGGACCCGTGCGGCGTGTTGGCCTCGCGCTCGATCATGATCTCCACGAGCACCGGCCGCGACGTGGCCTGGGCCTGCTTGCGTGCCCACTCCAGGGACTCGCGGATCTCCCCGGGATCCACGACGCGGCGCCCGGAGCACCCGTAGGCCTCCATGAGCTTGACGTTGTCGGTGCCGTACTCGTCGTAGTGGATGTCCACCTGGTAGTTCATGTCGAACGGGATCGAGGCCTGGCGGATCAGGCCCAGGTACTCGTTGTTGAGCATGATGATGACGTAGGGCACGTCGTACTGGGCGGCGACGGCCAGTTCCTCGACCATGTACTGGAACCCGTAGTCGCCGACGATCCCGACGACCTCCGCGTCCGGCTCGGTGTCCTTGAGCGCCTTCTTCACGCCGATGGCGGCGGGGATCTCCCAGCCGAGCGGGCCCGCCTGGCCGCAGATCTGGTAGTGGCGCGGCTTGTACGCCTTCTGGTGCTGGCCTCCCCAGATCTGGTAGAGGCCGATCGCGGTGACGAAGTAGGTGTCCTCGCCGAAGACCTCGTTGATCTCCTTGTAGACGCGCGGCGCCTTGACCGGGACCGTGTCGAAGTCCTCTCGGCGGGTCAGGGTGGCCTTGAGCTCGGCGACCCGGTCGATCCAGGGCCGCACCTGGGCCGTGGCCCCGCGGGCACGGGCGGCGGCGAGCATCTCGCGCAGGAACAGCCCCGCGTCGGAGACCACGCCCAGGTCGGGCTCGAAGACCCGGCCGATCTGGGTGGCCTCGATGTCGACGTGGATGAACCTGCGCTCGCCCCGGTAGACGTCGATCTGCCCGGTGTGACGGTCGGCGAAGCGCGCGCCCACGGCCAGGACCAGGTCCGACTCCAGGAAGGAGGCGTTGCCGTAGCGCTGGGAGGTCTGCACGCCGGTCATGCCCGAGTACAGGGGCGAGTCCTCGTCGAAGGAGCCCTTGCCCATGAGGGTGACCTGCACCGGAACCTGGAGGTGCTCGGCGAGCGCGCGCAGGTCGTCGGAGGCCTCGGCGGTGATCACGCCGCCTCCGGCCAGGATCAGGGGGCGCTCGGCCTCCAGCAGCATGTCCAGCGCGCGCTCCACCCGGGGCGGGTGCGGCTCGACGGTGTTGACCTTCAGCGGGGCGTCGATGGCGGGGTCGTAGTCGATCAGCTGCTGGGCGACGTCCACCGGGATGTCCACCAGGACGGGGCCGGGGCGTCCCTCCCGCGCGATCCGGAACGCCTCGCGGAAGATCCAGGGCGCGGTGGCGGCCTCCTTGACCTGGACGGCCCACTTGGTGACGGGCTTGGCGATCTCGACGATGTCGACCGCCTGGAAGCCCTCCTTGTCCAGCAGGTCGGTGCGCTGCTGGCCGGTGATGCACACGATCGGGACCGAGTCCGCGATGGCCGTGTACAGGCCGGTGATCATGTTGGTCCCGGCGGGACCGGAGGTGCCGATGGCCACGCCGACCCTGCCGGTGGTCCGGGACCAGCCGTCGGCCATGTGGGTGGCGCCCTCCTCGTGGCGGACGGTCAGGTGCTCGATACCGCCGACCTGTTCCATCGCCTTGTAGAGGGGCAGGATGGCCGCGCCGGGGCAGCCGAAGGCCGTGTCGACGCCCTCGTCCTTGAGGACCTCCACGACCGCGTTCATCGCGGGCATCTGTGGCATGGGAAGCGAACCCTTCAGTGCTGGGGATGCTGGTGGCTGTGTGGTGGTGATGCTGTGTGGTGGTGGCGCTGTGCGCTGAGTGCTAGGGGTGATACCGGGGTGCTGCTGAGGTACGGGCGGGCACGGACGGCGCGCGGGCCGTGGTCCCCCGGTGCGGCCAACACCGGGGACGGACGGCGCGGGGCCGGGCGCGGGCCCTGTGGTCCGGAGTGCCGGTCCGCTACCGGTCGGAGCGGTCGGAGAGCTGCTCGACGATCTTCAGCAGCGCGGAGTGGTCGAGGCCGCCGTGCCCCTGGTGCTTGAGCGCGCCGACGTACTGCGCGACCTGCGAGCCCAGCGGGATCGCGACCCCGGCGGCGCGCGCGGAGTCGGTGACGATGCGCATGTCCTTGTCGTGCAGGGCGATCCGGAAGCCCGGGGTGAAGTCGCGCGCGCGCATGGCCGCGCCCTTGCGCTGGAGCACGGTGCTGCCCGCGAGCCCGCCGCCCAGGACCTCCAGGCCGGACTCGGTGTCCACCCCGTGCGCCTCCAGGAAGACCAGGGCCTCGGCCAGGAGCTGGATGTTGCCCGCGACGATGAGCTGGTTGGCGGCCTTGACCGTCTGGCCGGAGCCGCTCGGGCCGACCAGGACCGGGGTGGTGCCCAGGACGTCGAAGAGCGGCCGGGCCGCCTCGAAGTCCTCCGCGGCGCCGCCGACCATGATGGAGAGCTTGGCCTCGACCGCGCCCGCCTCGCCGCCGCTGACGGGGGCGTCCAGGACGCGCAGGCCGCGCTCGGCCCCGGCCTCGGCCACCGAGCGGGACACGTCCGGGCGGATGGTGCTCATGTCGATGACCAGGGTGCCGGGCTTGACGCTCTCGAAGACGCCGCCCTGGCCGAGCATGAGCTCCTCCACGTCCGGGGAGTCCGGGACCATGGTGATGACGGCGTCGGCGTCGGCGACGGCCCCGGCGACGCTGCCGCCGCGCAGGCCGCCCTCGGCGACCAGCGCGTCGACGCGCTCGGGGGTGAGGTTGTGGCCGGTCACGGTGTACCCGGCGCGGACGAGGTTGACGGCCATGGGCAGGCCCATGATCCCCAGGCCGATGAAGGCGATCTTCTTGACGGGCACGACGGCCCCCTTCGTAACTGGTGGTGCGTGGCTGGTGCTGTGTGACTGGTGCTGTGTGACTGTCGGTTGGGCGCGCGGCTGGGGAATCAGTTGAGCCAGCCGAAGCTCTGGGCGCTGGGCACGGTCGGCTTGTACTCCAGGCCGACGAGTCCCCGGTAGCCCCCGGTCTGGGCGGCCGTGAGGAGTTCCCCGATGGGCAGCCGTCCGGTGCCGGGCTCGCCGCGCCCGGGGGTGTCGGCGATCTGGATGTGTCCGAACTCGGCGGCGTGGTCGCGGACCGCGGCGGCGAAGTCGTCGCCGTTGACGGCGAGGTGGTACAGGTCCGCTAGGAGGGCGACGTTGTCCGCGCCCGCCTTCCTGGCCCGGGCGACGAAGGCGAGCCCGTCCGCGGCGGTGGTCAGGGGGTAGCTCTCGGCCCCGCTGATGGGCTCGATGAGGACGGTGCCGCCGACCGCGGCCACGGCCTCGGCCGCCGCGACGGTGTTCTCCAGGGCGGTCCGGTCCTGTTCGTCGGGGTCGACCCCCGGCTGGCGCAGGCCGTAGAGGGCGTTGAAGCCCGTGGCGCCGGTGCGCTCGGCGATGCGCACCACGACGTCGATGTTGGCGCGGAACTCGGCGCTGCGCGAGGGGTGCGAGAGCACGCCCCGGTCGGGGCCGGGCAGCTGGCCCGCGAAGAAGTTGAGGCCGCTGAGGCGGACCCCCGCCCTGTCGAGGGCGGAGACGAAGGCGTCGATCTCGTCCTGCGGCGGGGTCGGGCTCTCGAACGGCCACCAGAACTCGACGGCGTCGAAGCCCGCCTCCCGCGCCGCCCGGGGGCGGTCGTTGAGGGGGAGCTCGGTGAACAGCAGCGAGCAGTTCACCGTGTACCCCAGGGTGTGGCTCATACCTTGCCTCCAGCATCTACTTCCACAATGTGGAAAGTAGTTTTCGCTTTAAGGAATTATTGAAGTGTGTGCCGGGACACCCCCGCTTGTCAACCACTCCGAATCCCGCCCCCTCTACGCACCAGGCGCCACTCCAGCCACTCCAGCTCCATGAACCCCACGAATCCCGTCACGAACCCTGAGTGACGGCGAGAAGGTCGGATCTTCTTTGTGCTCGGGCACAGATCGGGTTATTTTTCGCAGATCTCCCCTTGCGAGTGTTGACAAGGTCACACTCGCATCAACTAGAGTCCCTCCAATCCGTAATACGGAATTAGGTATCTGCACTACGAAAATTCTTGGCGGGAACCGCGGTACGCCGTCCCACGGACGGGAGACCTGGGGGTCGCGCCGAGTCACGGGAGACCACATGAGCACCCCGGAGGAGCCGGAGAGCGGGCCCGACCCCGGTCTGGCACGTCTGAACGCGCTGCCCGCACAGGAGCTGCGCGCAGCGCTCGCGCGGTGCCTGGACGTGGACCGCTGGGTCGCGGCCGTCGCGTCCGAGGCGCCCTTCTCCGACCGCGCGGCCCTGTTGGCCTCTGCCGACGGGCACGCGCGCGCGGTCACCGCCGACGAGGTCGCCTCCGCGCTGGCCCGCCACCCCCGCATCGGGGAGAAGGCCGAGGGCACCGACACCGAGGCCGCCTGGTCGCGCGGGGAGCAGTCCGCCTTCGCCTCCGACACCGACGACGCCTCCGTGCGCGTCCAGCGGATCTTCGCCCACGCCCAGCGCGAGTACGAGGACAGATTCGGGCAGATCTACCTCGTCTGCGCGAGCGGGCGCTCCAGCCGCGAACTCCTCGCGGACCTGGTCGCACGACTGTCCAATGACCGCGACACCGAACTGGCCGTGGTCGGCGGGGAGCTGCGGCGGATCGCCGGACTCCGCCTCGTCAAACTCCTGGAGGACGCATGAGCCACGTCACCACCCACGTCCTGGACGCCGCCCTGGGCCGACCCGCCCGCGGCGTGCCCGTGCGGCTGGAGGCCGCCGACGGCCCAGGGGCCTGGCGGACGGTCGCCGAGGGGCGCACCGACGACGACGGGCGCGTGCCCGACCTGGGCCCCGACCGGCTCCCCGCGGGCTTCCACCGGGTCGTCTTCGACACCGCCGCCTACTTCGGGGCGACCGGCCAGCGCGGCTTCTACCCCGAGGTCTCCATCGTGTTCGACCTCGCCGACGAGGACGCCCACTACCACGTCCCGCTGCTGCTGAGCCCGTTCGCCTACTCGACCTACCGGGGCTCCTAGGGCATGTCCGGCGGACGCACACCCTGACCAGGCGGGCGCCCCGCGCCCTCCCCCTGGACACCACCCACACAGACCACCGCGGCGGCACGGCCGACCGGGAAGGGAGCGGCGGGCAGGAGATCCTCGCCGGCCAGAGCAAGCCTGAATCTTCGAGTGCGCGACAGGTCCTTCCGCACGACCACAGCGGTCCTCCCTCGTAGCACTGCGCCACGGCGCGAACGATGACGACTTCACGCATCACACGGATGGAGTTCACCCTGATGGGCATCCGACTCGGAGACAACCAGTACGGCAAGGCCGAGGTCCGCCTCGTCCACGTCAACCGCGACACCGACGTCCACCGGATCAAGGACGTCAACGTCACCTCCCAGCTGCGCGGAGAGCTGGAGACGGTGCACACCCACGGCGACAACAGCACCTGCCTGCCGACCGACACCCAGAAGAACACCGTCTACGCCAAGGCCCGCGAGTGGGGCGGCGTCGGCGCCGTCGAGGACTTCGCCCTGCGCCTGGCCCGCCACTTCGTGGACGAGCACGAGTACGTGCACGGGGCCCGCCAGGAGGTGCAGGAGTACTCCTGGGAGCGGATCGAGACCTCCTCCGGGCCGCACGACCACGCGTTCTCGCGCAGGGGCGCCGAGACCCGCACCACCGTCGTCACCAAGACGGGCGAGCGGGAGTGGGTGGTCTCGGGCTTCGAGGGCCTGTCCGTGCTCAAGTCCACCGGCTCGGAGTTCCACGGCTTCCCCAGGACCAAGTACACGACGCTGCCCGAGACCACCGACCGGATCCTGGCCACCGACGTCACCGCCCGCTGGCGCTACGTCGGCGTGGAGCACGACTTCGACAAGGCCTACTCCTCGGTCCGCGCCCTGTGCCTGGAGGCCTTCGCCCGGACACACAGCCTGGCGCTGCAACAGACCCTCTACGAGATGGGCAAGGCCGTCCTGGAGGCGCACCCGGAGATCGCCGAGATCCGCTTCTCCATGCCCAACAACCACCACTTCCTGGTGGACCTGTCCCCGTTCGGCCTGGACAACCCGAACGAGGTCTTCTTCGCCGCCGACCGCCCCTACGGCAAGATCGAGGCCACCGTGGAGCGCGACGACGCCCCCGAGCCCGGCGACGCCTGGAAGACCGTCCCCGGCTTCGTCTAGAAGGCGCCCTCCCCGGGACGCCATCGCCCACCGCCCCTCCCGTCCCCGGGCGGCCCGCGGCCGTCCCGTGTCCGGACTCCCCGAGGGCGCCAGCCCCCGGCGTCCGGACGGCACCTCCTGACGAAGCCCTGTCCCACCCCCGTGTCCGGGCGCTCCCCAGTGAGCGCTCCGGCAGTGCCCCGCAGGCGGGACCGCCCTCTCCTCGCGGTCCCGTCCGCGGCCCCGGCGCCCCGCCGGGCGCGCGCACCGACACTCCCGTGACCCGCGCGCACAGCCGTGCCACGGGCCCTGGCCCGCCGCGGCGGGCCCTCCCCCGGCTCCGGCGTCCCCTGACGGGAGCGTCGGGCCGGTGCGACACCACCGGGCCCCGTGCCCGAGAGTTCGGCCCCCTCCGGGGTGGCCGCCGATCGCAAAGGCTGGAAACTGGCCATGTCGAACAGTCCGTCCGCGAAGGACTCGGCCACAACGAACGCCGCCTCCTCCCGTCCCGAGGACGAGAAGCTGCCCGCGCGGCTGCTCCTGGTCTACGGGCTCCAGCACATCCTGACCATGTACGCCGGCGCGGTGGCGCCGGCCCTCGTCATCGGCGCCGCCGCCGGGCTCGCGAACGACCCTGCCGCCATGGGCATCCTCGTCAGCGGCGCGCTCCTCGTGGCGGGGTTCGCCACACTCATGCAGACCGTGGGCCACCGGCGCGTCGGCGCGCAGATGCCGATCGTGGTGGCCTGTTCCTTCGTCCCCGTCAGCGCCATCACCTCCCTGGCCGCGGGGCAGGACGGCGAGAACCTGCCCGTGGCCTTCGGCGCCTCCCTGGCCGCCGGGGTCTTCGCCCTGGCGCTGACGCCGTTCTTCGGGCAGCTGATCCGCTTCTTCCCCCCGATCGTCACGGGCACCATCATCACCGTCATCGGTGTCAGCCTCATGCCGGTGGCGGCGCGGTGGATCATGGACGGCGGCGTCCGCACCCTGGAGGACGGCTCCGCGGTCCCGGCCGCGCCCCTGGCCAACCTCGGGCTGGCCGGGCTCACCCTCGGGGTGATCGTGCTCGGATCCCGGGTCCTTCCCGGTATCTGGGGGCGGCTGTCCATCCTCCTGGGACTGCTCGTGGGCACCCTGGTCGCCGTCCCCCTGGGCATGGCCGACTTCAGCCGGGTGGGCGAGGCCGACATCGTGTTCGACCCGACCTCGGTGTTCTACTTCGGCGCGCCCCGGTTCGAGGTCGCCGCGGTCGTCACCATGTGCGTCATCATGCTCGTGGTCCTGACCGAGGGGGCCTCGCACATCATCGCGGTCGGTGAGATCACCGGCTCGAAGGTGGACGCCAAGCGCATCTCGGCGGGTCTGCGCGCCGACGTGAGCGGCTCGCTCATCGGACCGATCTTCAGCGCCACCCCCACCAGCTCCTTCGCGCAGAACATCGGCCTGCTGGCCCTGACCAAGGTACGCAGCCGCTACGTGGTGGCCACCGGCGCGGGCATCCTCGTCGCGCTGGGGATGTTCCCGGTGCTGGGCGGCGCCATGGCGGCCATCCCCACGCCCGTGCTCGGCGGCGCGGGCCTGGTCCTGTTCGGCAGCGTGGCCGCCAGCGGCGTCAAGACCCTGGCCAAGGTCGACTTCACCAACAACCTCAACCTGGTGCTGGTGGCCGCCTCCGTGGGCGTGGCGGTCATCCCGCTGGCCTACCCGACCTTCTACGCGTTCCTGCCCGAGTCGGTGGAGCTGGTCGCGCACTCGGGCATCATCGGCGCGGCCGTCGTCGCGATCGTGCTCAACGTGTGCTTCAACGTGATCGGCCGCGGGCGCTCCGCCGCCCCGGCCGAGATCGACGCCGAGGAGATCGGCAGCGCCGGTCCCGGGGAGGCCAAGTACACCGACCAGGCCCGGGAGGCCTACCGCGACGGGGGCTCCGAGCCCCTGGACAAACCCCGGGCGTGATCCGTCGCCGGGGCGGGGGCCGCGCCTCCCGCCCCAGGGCCGGTGTCCGCGGGATCCCCGCGGGCACCGGCGCTGCCGTTCAGGGCTGCTGAATGGTATTCCTGACAGGGTGACCGACTGGGATCTTCGCAAACTCCGCGTCCTGCGCGCCCTGGAGGAGTTCGGGACCGTCCGGGCCACGGCGGAGGCCCTGTGCATGACCCCCTCCGCCGTCTCCCAGCAGCTGTCCTCCCTCTCCCAGCAGGTGGGGGTCGCCCTGCTGGAGGCGCACGGGCGGCGGGTCCGCCTCACCGACGCGGCGCACGCCCTGCTGCGCCACACCGACATCGTCCTGGCCCAGCTGGAGCGGGCCGAGGCCGAGCTGGAGGGATTCGCCCGGGGCGAGGCCGGGCACGTGCGCGTGGGCGCCTTCGCCACCGCCATCCCCAGCCTCGTGGTGCCCGCGCTGGGCGCCCTGCGGCGCGCCTACCCCGGCCTGACCACGCGGGTGCACCAGGCCGAGGCGGCCGAGGTCTACGACCTGTTGTCGGCGGGCGAGATCGACGTCGGCCTGTCCCTGGCCGCCCAGGCCCCCACCGGCCACGACGGCCGCTACGACCGGCGCGGGCTGCTCACCGACCCCCTGGACGCGGCCCTGCCCGTCCACCACCGCCTGGCCGGCGCCCGCGCCCTGCGCCTGCGCGACCTGGCCGAGGAGCCGTGGATCTACGGGGCGTCGGGCCCCTGGCGCGACATCACCGTCGCCTCGTGCGCCCAGGCGGGGTTCGTCCCCGGGCAGGCGCACGTGGCCTCCGACTGGAGGGCCATCCTGGACATGGTGGCGGCGGGCATGGGCGTCGCGCTGATCCCCCGGCTGGCCGCCGCGGACGACACCCCCGGGGTCAGCCTGCGGGTGCTGCGCTCCGACCAGCCGCGCCGCCACGTGGTCTCCGCCGTGCGCTCCGGGGCGGGCGGGCGCCCCCAGGTCGCGGCGGTGCTGCGCGCCCTGACCGACACCGCCGCGGACCTGGGCGGCCCCTCTGTTCAGTTCAGCTGAACAGAGTGATCAGAAACTTTCGCTGGAAGTAATCGTTTTCTCTTGGGACTCTGGACATGTCCGACACGTCCACTTTTCTCAGGAGCAACATGAGCGGGGCCCAGCCCACCGACCCACGTGCCTACAACGCCCGCCCCTACGCGGGCGGCGACCCCTACGCCGACTACCGGGGCACCGACCTCGACTTCTCGGCCCTGGTCGACCTGGCCGACCGGCGCCTGGGCGCCGGTGTCGTGGCGGCCAACGACGAGTTCTTCGCCCAGCGCGAGAACCTGCTGCTGCCCGAACCGGCCGTGTTCGACCCGCACGCCTTCGGACACAAGGGCAAGGTGATGGACGGCTGGGAGACCCGTAGGCGCCGCGGCGTGAGCGGAGACCAGCCCCACCCCGCGGCCGACGACCACGACTGGGCCCTGGTCCGCCTCGGCCTGCCCGGCCTGGTCCGCGGCGTGGTGGTGGACACCGCGCACTTCCGCGGCAACCACCCCCGCGAGGTCAGTGTCGAGGCCGTCCACCTGGAGGGCACCCCCACCACCGACGAGCTGCTCAAGGCGGAGTGGACCGAGATCGTCCCCCGCGCCTTCGTGTACGGGCACGCCGCCAACGGGTTCGAGGTGGACGCCGGGCGCCGGTGGACCCACCTACGCCTCAGGCAGTTCCCCGACGGCGGCGTCGCCCGCCTGCGCGTGTACGGCGAACCCGTGCCCGACCCCGACTGGCTGACCGCCCTCGGCGGCTTCGACGTGGCCGCCCTGGTCAACGGCGGCATGGTCGAGGACGCCTCGGACCGCTTCTACTCCTCACCGGACAACATCATCGCCCCCGGCCGCTCACAGAAGATGGACGACGGCTGGGAGAACCGGCGCCGCCGCGACACCGAGCACGACTGGGTGCGCTTCCGCCTCACCGCCCAGGCCACGGTCCGCGCCCTGGAGCTGGACACCGCCTACCTCAAGGGCAACGCCGCGGGCTGGGTGGCGGTGCTGGGACGCGACGCGCACTCCGACGCCCCGGACGCATGGTTCGAGATCGTCCCCCGCACCCGTCTGGAGCCCGACAGCGCCCACCGCTTCGTCCTGGACACCTCGGTCACCGCCACCCACGTGCGCACCGACGTGTTCCCCGACGGCGGCATCGCCCGCCTCAACGTCTTCGGCTCCCTGACCGACGCCGGCGCCGCCGGACTCCGCGACCGCTGGAGCGCGCTGCGGGGCTGACCCCCGCGCCCGCGCGGCCCGCACCAGCCGCGCGGGCCGCTGGGCGGACAACGATCGGGACGACAACCGG